>CAZOPG010000208.1:0-4345 GCA_964581585.1 uncultured Planctomycetaceae bacterium
TCGACAGCATTGGACTGGAGCAATTGTTATGGCTACGAGATTATTGTTATGAAAAGAAATGTCAATTGAAGCTGGCAAATCTAGGTGAAGATTGTTCAACTATACTTCGTATTACCCAGCTTGAGAATAAATTTGACCGGTATAATGAACTCGCCGAGGCGGTCAAAAGTTTTACATAAAAAAGTTGTAGTCGAATATTTGTTATTGTCAGGATAAATGATGGAAGTTGCGATAAAAAACAAGCTTCAGCTTGGCCAGATTCTTCAGGACAGAGAAATTGTTACCGCTGAACAGGTTGAAGAGGCTCTGTTCAGTCAGACACATGGCGACCATCGCAAACTGCTCGGTGAGCTTCTGATAGAAAGCGGTTATTGTACTGAAAACCAGATAGCTTCAGCTCTGGCCGAGGCCTATGGTGTTCCTTATGCACAATTAACGCCGAGAATTTGCGATCCCAACATTATCGAAATTCTTCCGAGAGATTTTATCGAAGAACATTATGCATTGCCACTGTTTAGGGTTAATGATGTCCTGACGATAGCAATCAGTGAGCCGACAAATGTGTTCTTACTCGATGAAATTGAGCGTCTCAGTAACTGCAAAATCCAGGTGGTCTGCGTTACTATGAAGGATATTAAAGCTACGCTTGAAACATATATGTCCACAGCAAACGTCTTTGTCATTGATGAGATTATCGACGACGAGGGGCTTGATGATTTTACGCTCATCGAAAATATCACTGAAGATATTGCTAACCTTGAAGAAGTAGCGGGACAGTCGCCAGTTATAAAACTGGTTAATTATCTTCTGTTTAATGCTGTACACGAAAATGCCAGCGATATTCATATAGAGCCTGACAATAAAAAACTGAGAGTTCGCTATCGCATTGATGGCGCTCTATACGAAAAGATGCGTCCTCCTCATAAGATGCTTTCTGCGATAATTTCACGAATAAAAATTATGGCTGATATGGACATTGCTCAACGCCGACTTCCGCAGGATGGCGGTATACATGTACTCGTGCAGGGAAGACCCATCGATTTGCGAGTCTCTGTTATGCCGGGTAGCTATGGAGAAAAAGTTGTTATTCGTGTTCTTGACGCACAGAAAATGTTATGCAATCTCGAATCGCTTGGTTTCAGTTATGAAAACCTCAAGGTACTGCAGGAAAAAATTCATGCGCCCAACGGCATTGTTCTTGTTACCGGCCCGACCGGTTCAGGAAAAAATACTACGCTTTATTCTGCGCTTTCTGAAATAAATAATGAGGATGTGAATATTTGTACGGTTGAAGAACCTATTGAATGTAATATTATGGGCATAAATCAGTTTGAAGTCAATACAAGTGCCGGGTTCACTTTTTCCTCGGCACTGCGAAGTCTGCTCCGGCAGGACCCTGATGTGATAATGATCGGTGAGATTCGTGACCGAGATACCGCCAACATTGCCGTTCAGGCAGCGCTTACCGGACACCTTGTATTTTCCACACTGCACACAAATGATGCTCCAAGTACTGTAACCCGTCTGATCGATTTGGGTGTCGCCCCATATTTAACAGGCGCATCTCTGATAGCTTCACTGGCTCAACGATTAGTTCGGAAAATTTGCTCAAATTGCAAAGAGGCATATGATCCTGCCCTTGCGGTAAGAAAGATTGTCGAGAAATGCGTAGGTCCTGTAGAGACATTCTACAAAGGCATAGGCTGCCAGAAATGTCGTAATACCGGCTATATGGGCCGATTAGCAATACACGAACTGTTCGTGCCTAATGTCGATATTAGGGAATTGATCTCCACAGATGCCAATGTTAAAAAAATGCGTCAGGCTGCGATCGAAGCTGGTATGGCTACGCTGAGAACGGACGGTTTGCAAAAAGTAAAAGCTGGAATAACTACAGTAGATGAAATATTGAGAGTTTCAATCCAAGAAGATTAGTAGGATTTTTGCAAAGGAAGATTACTATGCCGCTGGTCGCAGAAGAGACAAAAACAAAGAAAAGCGAAATTATTGTCTCAAAGACAAAAGCCAAACGTTCTGAGCTGATACTGTTTACAAGTCAGCTTTCGGTTATGCTTACAAGCGGAGTTGTTCTCAGCGAGGCAGTTGACGCTATTGCCGAGCAGGGTAAGCCGGGCTCTTTTCGCGATGTTCTGGTTGACATCGCTGAGAAGATCAAAGGCGGCAGCAGCTTCTCGGAGGCTCTGGCTGGATATCCAAATATATTTAATCCGATGTTCGTTAGTATGGTAGAGGCTTCTGAGGCTTCGGGGAAAATGTCCGAAATGCTCGAAGTGCTTAACGGATATCTTGAAGATGAGGCCGAAACCCTTAAGCAGATAAAGGGTGCGATGGTTTATCCTCTTATAATGATGGCTATGGCAGGGATAGCTACCGTTGTCCTTATGTTTTTTGTCCTGCCGAAATTTACGAAAATTTATGACAGCAAAGGCCAGTCTTTACCGAAGATCACGCAGATAGTTGTCGGATTGAGCCAGGGTATGACGGACGTGCCTACGGTAATAACAGCACTGTCTGTTATGGCGGCAATTGCCGGCGGCCTTTATTATTTCTGGCGAACACCCTACGGCAGGTATAGTATAGATATGCTAAAAGTTCGTTCTCCAGTTATAGGCACTATGATTACCGATACGGTTATGACGCGCAGTATGAAAATTATGGCTACTACCGTCAATACCGGCGTTAATATGCTCGATGCCATCAAAATAATGCGCAACTCCTCTGGTAATGTTTGTTTCAAAGATTTGTGGGATGAAGTCAGTGAAAAAATTCAGAATGGTTATCAACTGTCCGAGTCAATTACGCGCTCGGCTAATAATGACCTTGTGGCACCTGGTATTGTTCAGATGATAAAGGCTGGTGAAAAGAGTGGTACGCTCGGCTATGTTTGTGAAAAAGTGTCGGCGTTTTATGAAAAAAAACTCAAAGCTTCTATCAAAACCGCTACCTCACTTATTGAGCCTTTGATGATCGTTATTATGGGTGTTATCATCGGAACAATCGCGATAGCTTTAATGCTGCCGATATTCCGTATCTCCACCGTAATTTCGCATTAGGCCTAAAGACGTTCTAAATAATTTAGTGTTTTTGACAAAATCTCTTTGGCTACTGGGGCGGCGACTGTTCCGCCTGTATAACCTTTTCCGAGTTTTTTGTTTGGTCTTCTAATAGAAACCAGGATCACTACAGCAGGATTCTCGGCCGGGGCGCCGCCTGCAAAAGATGCGACGTAGTTATCCTCGTCGTATCCGGGTTCATTTGCCTTTGCAATGTTGGCTGTTCCTGTTTTGCCCCATACCTGCCATTTTTTTAGAGCGGCTTTTTTGCCTGTGCCATCTTTGACAACGTCAACCAGAGGCTGTGTTACCATCCATTTTGCCACCGATGGTTTGATAATGTAACTGGCAGTGGCTACCGGCTGCTTCAGTTTGACGCGTTTGCCGTTATTGTCAACTACGGCTTTTACCAGGTATGGCTGAACCACTCTGCCGTTGTTGGCGAGAATGCAATAAGCCCTGACTATCTGCATTGCCGTTGCCATGATCTCATGGCCGAAAGGTACTCTGGCCACGCTGTATCCGTCCCATTTGGCCAACGGCCTGACAATACCAGTGTTTTCTCCTGGTAAATCAATACCGGTTTTCTGTCCAAAGCCGAAGAGTTTAACGCCGTTAAAGATTTTCTCTTTGCCCATTTTCTGGCCGATTTTGGCCATCCCGATATTGCTCGATTCTTTGAGAATTTCACGAATTTTCAGATCGCCGAATCCCCTGCGATATTCACCAATACGGCCGAACCCTTTTCCATGGTAATTGCCATTCTCACAGAATATTGTTTCATTGCGACTTATCGAATTGGTATCGATCGCACAGGCTGTTACGATCGGCTTGAAAATACTGCCCGGCTCGAAGGGGGCGACAAGTGCCCAGTTGCGGAGGCTTGCGGTGTCTGCGGAACGTGCGTTTTCCGGATCGAACTCTGGAAGTGAGACCATAGATAAGATCCCGCCGCTACACGGGTCAACGACAATCGCCACGGCGGATTCGGCCTGATAGGCTTTGTATTGTTTCAAAAGTGCTGAATAAGTGAATTCCTGGATTGCCGAGTCAATAGTAAGAACAACGTCGGCTCCGTCGGTTAGTTGGTCGGCCAGTTGCTTTACTCCGATTGGTCTTCGGGCGGCATCGGTGAAGAAAAAGCTCTGCCCGCTTTTGCCGTGAAGCTGCCGGTCATATTTAAGTTCGACCCCTGCCAAACCTTTGCCGTCAATGTTAGTGAAGCCAACCACGTGCGCCGCTGCCGAGGACATTGGGTAAGACCTTTGCCA
>CAZOPG010000209.1:0-4344 GCA_964581585.1 uncultured Planctomycetaceae bacterium
TGTTTTACCGACCTTTATGAATTTGAAGCCTTGGCGGGATTATGCGCTATACAAAAAACCTGGGATCGATACTATCTTTCAGTGTCCATCAGCCAAGATCATAAAAGGTGCAGATTATAACTATCCATACGATAGGATTGGATACTTTTCTTATGCGATGAATTCATGCCTTGAGCTGGACAGTGATTGCTGGCCGCCAAGCTACCCGCATCAAGACCAGACGGGCCGAACAAATAATATGCCAAGTTTTCTAAAGGCCGCGAGGATAAAACGCCCCACAGAAGTTATCCTGCTGTTTGATCAGCTTCTTGACCCGAAGTATGGTTATAATGCTACCACACTTAACCGCTCGGCTGGTAGGCACTGCGGAGCCTATCCGCGTGAATTCAGTGCACGCCACAAAAAGGGCAGAAACGGATTGGGTGGTTTTATACTGTTCAGCGATTATCACATTAGCTGGAAGAAAAGCGTTTGGAAAAAAGACTGGCCCGAAGATTTGGAAGTTCCGCCGGGAGATGACACAAACTGGTTTCCGTATCAGTAGAAGGAATCACAAATAAAATGAAAAAAACGGTTTTTATATCTCTGACAACTCTTTGCTTGTGCGGGCTCGCCGTGGCGCAGCCGTATTCAATTTACGAAATCCAGTACACAGCCGCACCTGATGGTAACAGTCCGATGCAGGGGCAGATAATTGACTGCCTCGGTGGAATAGTTACGCATAAGTTCCTCGGCTTCAGACCAAGGCTCATTATTCAGGATCCCGGTTTTCCACTCGGATGGGGTGCTATCCAGGTAAAAGACTGGCTGCCAGGCTATCCGCTATACAACAAAGCTTTAATTGGGGACTGGGTAACACTTAGCAACGTGGAGGTCGAAGAATATGATGGCAGTGGCACAATCCTTCAGTGTTACCTGTCCAACAATCCTAATCTGACAGTAATCAGCAGCCACAACCCTCTGCCAGAGCCGCTGCTGATAGATGTAAACGAAATTTCTGCACCTGTTTATGATGATGCCAGAGATGGCTGGTTCGTTACCAACCGCAGAGCGGAAAAGTATGAATCAATGTGGGTTACAATAAAAAATGTTGTCGTTATGGAAAAAGGCAATGGCAAGGCAAGCGACAATTACACCCTTCAGAGCGTTACAGAGCCTAATGATTCGAATTTTAGTTGCTGGGCAGCCGACTATATGAATGAAGAAGTAGAAGCTGACGATTATCACAGATTTATTGAACTTGATCGCCGATTCTGCAGCGTTACAGGAATTATAGAGCACTATAGCGGGTACAAAAACTATTATGAATGGGATTATTATCAATTGATAACAACCAAAACCGATGATTTTTTAATCTCTCAAATTGGTGACTTTGATGATGATTGTGATGTGGACTTTGCCGACTTTGGTCAGTTTGCGCAATATTGGCTCGTGGCCTGTAACCTCGACCCCAATCTTTGTGGACAAGCTGACCTGATAGAAGATAGTATTGTTGACGAGTACGATTTGGCAGAGTTCGCGTATTACTGGCTCGATGGAGTCAATTGAAATATAAACCAATAAATCGCAACCAATTTTATTAACGTTTTTTTAAAGGAGGTAGAAATGTTTGGAGACAAGAAGATGTTGTTGGCGTTAGGTATCGTCTCTTTGGCGGTTGTTGCCGCCCAGGCGGTGCCGCTATCAATTTGTGACGTTCAGTATACTACTGACCCATCAGGGAACAGCCCCTATATGGATCAGGTGGTAAGCTGTACAGGTGGAATAGTCATAAACAAATGGCTGGGCTATAAAGCAAAACTTACCATTTTTGACCCTGCCAACCCAAATGCATGGGGAGGCGTAATCGTAAAAACCGCAGGATCCGAATTTGACAGCGTGCAAGTTGGCGACTGGGTCTCTTTTGCGGACGTACTGATTGAGGAACGTAGCGGCAACACGCAGCTTAGTAGGGATGTCAATTCTATAATAAATGTAGTAAGTACAGGTAATGCACTTCCGGAACCAGTTACAATTACCGCATCGAGCCTTTCTGAACAGTATGAATCAATGAAAGTGGTGGTAGCTGATGTGGAAATTACAGCTATGGGCCTTGGCAAATATGTCGACAACTATAACCTTCAAAACACCATCGGCGATTATTGGGGCGGTGATTATATGAATGTCGATGCAGGCGGCCTGAATCATCCCTATGTAGCGGTAGGTGCAGTCTTTGAAAGTGTTTCAGGTATCGTCGAACATAAAATGAGCGATGGCTGGGATTACTACCAGATGTTGACGACAGGCACGTCTGATTTTGTTGTGCCGGAACCGGCAGCAATTATTTTGCTGGCCACTGGAGCCGTAATACTCAGAAAACGGCGAAAAAACTGACAGTGCCTTACTCTATGCAAGAAACCGTTCACAGCGGTAAAATGGCCTGAATAAGGTTTATTGCCCTGTGAACGGCTGAAACAGATATTTTCTCAGAAAATATCTGTTGATACAACGGACCGGTGTTGTATAATCTGGTCATGTTAATTAAACAGCTAAACTATATTTGTGATTAAAGCGAGGTAAAGAAAAATGAAAAAAGAATATATTTTAGGAATACTTTTCTTTAGCAGTCTTTGGGGAATTTCAGAAGTGGTTCTGGGTGAGTTCCTGTACCGTATTGAAATGCCGCATGCCTCTGTACTTTTGACGATAATCGGCCTTGGCATATTAACCTTAGCGGCTGGCTATATGCCGCAAAAAGGCGTCGCCACTGCTATCGCGGTCTTTGCAATGCTGTACAAGTTTCTGAATACCCCATTCTTTGCGTGTCATATTTTGGGAATACTTATGCTGGGTATATGTTACGACCTGATTTTTAATACAAAAAAACTGAAAAACAAATCCGTTTGTGCAGCCTTGACAGTATATGCCTCCTACACCATCTTTGCTTTGGTTATAACCTATGTCTTCAGGTACCATCCATGGGTACAGGCAGGCTTTGCCAAAATTATAAGCCACATTGCAGTAGGTGGAACCTTGGCTGCGGCAGGTTGTGCTGTAATTGTACCTGCGGCAGAGATGCTTGGGCAGAAATTGCTAACAAAGAAAACACCTGTGGCGAATCCGTTGAATTATTTTAATCGTTCGAGACTATCTTTTGTTACAGCAGGAATGTGGCTTTTCGCTCTGGGCATATTTGTGATGCATTTTTACGGCTGAGCCTGAGACTGACAAAACTACAGGCTGATTGCCGGACAGCCCGGTTTTATTGAGTTGGTGTATGGACGATCTGATTGAGTGTTATGGTACGAACTGTATCCTTTGGGTGGGGGATAAGCATGCAGGCAAAACAACAGCGGCGGCAAAGCTGGTTCAGCGTCTTGAGCAGCGGGATTTTACAGTCGGGGGAATATTGGCACCTTCCATATACAAAAGGTGTTTGCTGGTTGGGTTCGATATTGTAGATATCAAAAAGAATGTGCGGTTACCGCTGGCAGTGCGTGATATCCATGCCGATAATTTTGTGCCGTACAGGTACAGCCCGGAAGGGGTAAAACTTGGCCATTCTGCGTTGGGCCTTGCGGCCAATAGTCTGATGGATTTGGTGATAGTCGACGAATTTGGCCCACTGGAGATTAACGGAAAAGGATGGCGAGAAGACACAGACCGCTTGCTCGTGGCAAAAAAATCACTGGTACTTATAGTAGTTCGCAGAAGTATTGCCAAGCAGATCCAAAACCTTTATGAAAAATACGAACCCTTGTTGCTGGAATCGCTTGATCCTGAATCTGTGGACAGAATGGCAACTATCGTTTGTCGGTATAACAATTAGTCTTTTAACTTGTTGTGTGAAAATAACGTTAAAATAATCAAGACTCCGACTGCGATGCAAAGGACACTGTCGGCCACATTAAATGCAGGCCAGTGTTTGCCAGGCCAGTAAACAATGTCGATAAAATCCCGAACCTTTCCGTCATTAAACAATCTGTCATACAAATTGCCGGTTATGCCGCCGGCAAAAAGTGCCAGGCTTACCTGAACTAGTCTCTGTTGATTTTTATCGAAAAGAAAAAATGCCAAAACAATAATCAAAGCCAGAATCGATATGCTGGACAGTAAAATCCTTTGACCCTGCATTATCGACCAGGCGGCACCGGTGTTTTCTGCCTTAATAAAATACAGAAGACCATCAATAACAGTATGCATTGGCACCGGAAAAGTGCTGAGCCAGTCAAATACCGCCTTTTTTGTCCAAAGATCCAGCGCAACGGTCGCGATAAATATCGACCAGAAGAACAGGTGTGCTTTTGGAGATAAAAAAGCCCGGCCAATAATAAACCGGGCTTGCGATCTGCTATTTTCTTCCTG
>CAZOPG010000210.1:0-4328 GCA_964581585.1 uncultured Planctomycetaceae bacterium
AAACTCCTGCTTCATTTGACCTATTAGCGGCCCGATATCTTTGGTTAGAAACCAGTCCATAAAAGCGGCAACGCTTTCATCAACGATTCTTATCCCTTTTGACATATCCTCCTGGCGTATTTTTCTGTTCTGTTCGACCACTGCCGATAGATCGTCAATGCTGTAAAGATGCACCTCTTCTAATTCATCTATCCCAGGGCCAAAATTCCGCGGCACTGCGATATCAATGATCAACAATTCCCCTTGGCATTTACCCGCGATCTCACGGAATGTCTCTTTCTCAAAAAGGTAATCCTGCGCCGCCGTCGCAGCCACCACAATATCAGCGGCGATTAACTGTTCCTGAAGCTGGTCCCATTTTTGTCCTTTAATACCATAACGATTAGCCATATCCAGTCCACGGTCATACGACCTGTTGACAACGGTTATATCCTCGTTGCCGATATGTAAAAAGTGCTGAACCAGCAGTTCGCTCATCTCGCCGACTCCTATTACGACAACTTTTGCCGAACAAATATCGGAAAAAAGCTGCGTAGCCAATTCGACCGCAACGCCGGCAACGCTGACCCGACCACTCGATATTGAAGTCGTTGTGTGTACCTTCTTGCCGGTTGCAAACGCGCAGTGAAAGAGACGATTCAAAATCTTTCCTGAGCTTTTTGCCAAACAGGCAAGGGAGTAGCTCTCTTTGACCTGTGCAATTATTTGAGATTCACCGACTATCATACTGTCCAGACTTGAAGCGACCATTAACAGGTGCCTGACCGCATCGACACCTCGGTGAACATACATAAATTCCTGAAAATCATCCCTCTCAAGATTATGAAACTCCAGCAAAAACCTGATAAGTTCTTCCCCGTTAAATGCTCCAGCTTCTGTCGAAGATGAACCAACACCATACAGCTCAACACGGTTACACGTCGAGAGCAGCACAAATTCCATATCACCGAATCTGCTCTTAAGTTCCTTCAATGCCTTGATAGTATCGGAAGCGCAAAACGCCACTTTCTCACGAACATCTATCGGAGCACTCTTATGATTAAGCCCTGCAACCATAATATTCATTAATTTACAATTCTAAAATATTGAATCTTTAATATATTTCGGCGGAACCTTTTTCAATTCTTTCTCGGTAACCAGCACACGGTAATTGGAAACACCGCTGGCTTGGCTCATACGCTCAACAACCTGCTGAACTTCGTCGGCATTCTTGCCATGAACCATAGTATAAAGATTGTATGGCCAGTTTTCACGGCTTTGTCGCTCATAAGCATGACTGACCTCCAAAATGCCGGCAAATATTTGCCCAACTTCAACAACACGCTCAGCCTCAACCTGCCAGGCCACCATTGCTCCGGCAGGCAGACCCACCTTGAAATGATTCACGATTGCCCCAATTCGGCGAAGTTTGCCTTGTTTTTTCCAGCTTTTTAATAATGCCAGCAATTCGCTGGTCTCAATACCTATTCGCCCGGCCATATCTTCATAAGGCGTTTGGCTCATCGGCAAACCCTCCTGAAGGACAGCTAAGACCCTATGCTCAATGCGGGACATGTGATTTTTCATCACAGTATCCTACAAAAATCAGCTTATGATTGCAAGTTATGATTGCAAGTTATGATTACAGACAAACTCCATACTTGAATTTGTCTCGGTTATCATGTAAAAGGATAGAATGAAACATATCAGGATCGCGAGCCGAGCCAGCAAGCTGGCATTAGTACAAAGCAATTACATTCGTAATTTGTTACAGAACCTTTCCGGCAACATTGAAATTTCCATAGTAGAAATTTCCACAAAAGGTGATCGTGACAAATCGGATTTTCTCCATAAATCTAACTCCATCGGTTTTTTTACTTCCGAAGTTGAAAATGCAATTCTCAACGGCACCGCCGATATAGCTGTCCATAGCCTCAAAGATCTGCCGACAACACCTGCGCCAGGACTGCTAATTGCCGCCATACCGAAAAGAGAGGCCCCCGCCGACGCTCTGGTCACATCAAAACCAGTTTGTTCCATCGAGGATTTATCTGCCGGGTCAACGGTAGGCACCTCCAGCCTTCGCAGAATCACACAACTTAAACACCACAGAGACGATTTGAAATGCGTTCCACTACGCGGAAATGTCGAAACCAGGGTAAGCAAAGTTGCTAACGGCTCAGTTGACGCAATCATCGTCGCACAGGCCGGCCTGAACAGACTTGGCCTTAGCGATAAAATATCCGCTGTCCTACCGCTTAAACAATTCATTCCAGCCCCAGCCCAGGGCGCCCTTGCCGTACAGATTCGCGCCGACGATAGCGAACTGGCCGAGCTGCTCAGACAAATTGACGATGAGCCAAGCCGAATTGTCGTCGAAACGGAAAGGGCCGTACTGGCCTCTATGCAAGGCGGATGCAGTGTACCTATTGGAATTTATTCACATATCACTGGCGATTCTATAACTACTAACGCGATGATATCTGATATCCAAGGCAAAAGGTATATCGAGCGTTCAAAAACCACCCCCCTCAGCCAATCCAAAAGCAGTACCAAGAAACTCGCCGAGGAACTGTTATCCGCCGGAGGCAAAGAAATCCTGGAACAAATAAAAAACTCTCGAAACAACCCCAGTTAGCCCTGCCATTACCATGGCAAGGTCGTCATTTCGACCACCCCCACCGTCACCTCGAGCGCAGTCGAGAGGTCTATTAAAAATGTTATTCTGGTTCAGACATCAACCATTCTGAGGAAAATATAATAAAATCATGAAAATCAACAATACCATCCCCATTCAAATCGCTTCTAATCGGATCACTTTGGGCTCCCCTTGTAACAAGAATATTATATTCTCCTGTTTGGTTATCAAAACCTGAAACACGAACATGATAATCTTTGCCTTTGACGACGTCAAGAAACACTTTAGATGCTGTACTCGCTAAACTGTAATCATCATTACAGACTAATTCTGTTGGCATCTCAAAGCGTTCATAATCATCAAAATCACATGAATTATAAACTGACAATACTGTATCTAAAGAGCTTCCCTCAGTTGAAATTGTAACGGGTCCGCCAAATTCCGGAGTATAAACATGCCAGGCATCGATTTCATCGTTATAAGCACAACTGCTCGTTAAAGTTACTTCATAGTCTTCTACACCACCATCATCATATATTATTCGCTCCCACCATACCGTACCGCTCATTCCTTCATTAGTACCAGAAAAAAGCTCATCATCGAAGATTTCTAAAAAACATATATCTCTTCCGCACCCGTCACCGCATTCCCCGAACTCGTAAACATAAGCCCCATAAATATCCCAGTTTCCGTTCCTATTGTCCTGCCATACAACTATGTTATCAAGATTACCAGTTGCAGCGTCGAATATCGCCGGAGAAACCTGGTCTCCTTCTTGCGAGCATATAACAAATTCCTCCCCTGCATATGGATTAAAAATACGGTAGCCATAAATATCCCAATCGCCATTACGGTTGTCTTGCCAATAGGCATAGTCAGCAGGATAACCAACGCCTAGTGAATTTGTTTGTTCGTTACTGTCAACACAAATCGCTACTTCATATAATTCAGCAATTCCTATCAAGCCCCACATAGCGTAAATATCTGGATTTCCATTTCTGTCATCTCGCCAGGTAACTCCCCTAACCCCGATTGAAGGAATCGTTTGATTGCCATCACCGATATATACTGCAAGATCATTTTCATCACCAACATCGTACCCATAGATATCCCAATTCCCGCCTCTGCTATCCTGCCAGACAATCATACCCAAACCAATTGCCGGATTTTCTTGATCGGCAGGATCATCACAAATAACCATGTTGGGATCATTTACATTTGAAATATCCTTTCCGTAAATATCCCAATTGCCGTTACGACTGTCCTGCCAAAAGAAATATGGCGTTGATGTAATAGGATTGATCTGGTCGCAGGGATCGGTACAGATTTCAATTTCTGAGCCAATCAGAACTCCATAGCTGATATAATCATAGCGATCAAATTGGTATCCGTAAATATCCCAGTCGCCATTACGATCGTCCTGCCAGACAATTACAAATTCATACAAAATACTCCCATACTCTATTGATGGGTTAATCTGATTGCCATCAGCCGTACATATCTCGTATTCCATTTCAGTCTCTAAATTGTAGGCATAAATATCCCAGTTGCCGTTTCGATCATCTTGCCAGATGATAAGATCATCAAATATACTCGGATTGATTTGATTGGCACTATTGGTACAAATATCAACTTCTACGGTCTGTATAGAATCAGCTTTCGAGTGGTAGCCAAAAACAAAAAGTGCCAGAATAAGAATTGAAAATCCCCA
>CAZOPG010000211.1:0-4328 GCA_964581585.1 uncultured Planctomycetaceae bacterium
CTTTTACCATGAAAGTCCACACAAGACCGCTGAAGAAGCTCAGTTTCTTATGCAGACGCGTTTAATGCTTTATATGGAAGATGGAAAAACGCTTAAACTTATGCAGGGAATACCGCGAAAATGGCTGGAAGACGGCAGTCGCATTGAACTCAAAAATATTGCCAGTTATTTCGGGCATTTTTCAATGTCGGTAACGTCAAATTTGAAGCAGGGTTTTATTGAGGCAGAAATTAGTTGCGAAGCGGATAGAAAACCTGAATGTGTTTTTCTCCGTCTTCCGCACCCGCAAAGTAAAATCGCCAAATCTGCCGAAGGTGGCTGTTATGACCGGAAAAATGAAATCATTGTTATTGATGATTTTCAAGGCCAGGCAAAGGTCAAGCTTTTCTTTGATTAGCGTCTTACAATATTGAACATTAACTCTTAAAAAGGAGTTTGCTTATGAAAATCATGGCATTTGAGGCTCATCCCGATGATATTGAACTAAGTTGTGCTGGAACATTGGCAAAATATAAAGCACTCGGCCATGACGTGGCTATTGTGTGTGTAACAAATGGTGAAGTCGGCTCACCGACGCTGCCCAAAGAAGAAATAGCTGCCGTGAGAAGAAAAGAAGCTGAAAATTCTGCCAACGTAATTGGTGCGGAGTTTTTCTGGCTGGGCTATCCGGACGAATTTTTATTTAATAATCCGGATGTCCGCCTGAACTTCATTGAAACAATTCGTCGATTTGCCCCTGATATTATAATAGCTACTGACAAAGACAATGATTATCATCCCGATCATACCACGACTGGTCAGATAGTGTGGGATACCCATGTTATGACGACTGTGCCTAACATTAAAACGAAAACCAAGCCTTGTGGTAAAATTGCTGATATCTACTTTATGGATACCGTTGCAGGAATCAATTTTTTGCCGGACTTTTATGTTGATATCAGTGATTACTGGGATCAAAAGCAGCAAATGGTTGAATGCCATAAAAGTCAGGCCGAGTGGCTGATGGACCAGTACAATGCTTCTTTAGTGGAAAACGCTGCTCTCCATAGCAGATTCAGAGGTTACCAGGCAGGCTGTCAATATGCTGAGGGTTTCCGTAAGGCTAAATTTTTCCCGGAATCCACAGACAAAGAAAGTTTGTTACGCTGATAGGCTAAGGCAAAGATTCAATATTTGCCAGTCTCAGTTCTGAGAAGTGTGCCTTGCCACGCTCGGCGAAGAACTCAATATCTCCGGACTTGGCAGCATCATCCAGAGCAAGAGTAAATATCCATTCGTCGTTAAGATATACCTCGAAAAATTCATTACGTCCAAAGCAACGCAGTCGATAATCAACATTTTTTTCAAGTTTGCGTTTACATAGATCCCAGGGCTGAAAGTATTGCAGTTTTGCGCCATCGAGATTGAGGTGCGCATTCCAGCCTGTAACTTTGTTATAGTTTGCAATACCTATTTCGAGCCAGTTGTTCGCAAAGTCAAGACCTATCAATACGCCTTTGGAATCGCTGCTTCTGAGCACAACACCGGCTCTTGCCGCGGTTCCTGAGTTGAGTCTGCATTGGAGATGAATATTGTCTGCCGAGTCGCAAACTTTACAACTTGTTCCAACAACTCCGGCAGTACCGAGGAGGGTTCCATTTTGGCGGTCCCATTGTCCCTGATCATTTACCTTAAGAGACAGAATATCATCAATGCTGTTGAGCAGAAGCGTGGTTTCGAGTTTTTCCAGGGCGGGCATATATTCAAGGTATAATGAGCCATCTGCTTTTGCGCGAATCATCTTGGTGCTGCCGAAAGCAGGGCCTTCATTTGCCGAGGAAATATGGTGATATAATAGTCTGCCACCCTGATAAGGTATCGAACGGCCAACATACGATCTCAGCCTGCCCAGGCTCGAACCGATAAGCATATAGTTTTCGGGCTTTGTATATGGACCATCAATATTGTCGCTGACAAGATAGAATGCTCCGCATGCGCTTTTTCTGCCTGAGGTGTCCAGGCGAATGCCGCCGGTAGAGGCGGTCGAAAATATCAGGTAGTATTTGCCGCCCAATTCAAATATATCCGGCACTTCAGTATGAAAGAATCCGCCGGTCTTTGCATCTATCGGCGGCAAAGTCTCCCAATTCAGCAGATCTTTTGATCGAAGATGAGCTATCGTCGCTCCGGTATTATCATGGTTATATTTTGGACTTCTGGCACAAAGCAATGCATGATAGCAATCATCTTGTGGTCTGTAACTGATGCAGGGATCTCGCCAATCCACAGACTCATGCACAGGCGGCGATGGCTCTGTCATATAGTAGGGCCCCTGTGGCCTCATCACGGGATTATCAGAATATTGATGCCATTGGCAAAGGTCGTCAGAAGTATAAACGCCAACCACCTGCACCTTATTCCAGGTGGCCCCGACAAACATATAGAATTTGCCGTCGCGGGGAACAACCATGCCGGTTAAGGTAGGTTCTTCGTCCCATTCGCCTGCTTTTCCTTTTGTTGGAATAGAAAGGCACTTCTGCCAATGCACCAGGTCATCGCTGACAGCATGACCGACATGATCCCAGAGCGTATCTAACGTCTCAAGGTAAAAAAGGTGAAACCGTCCTTCCCACTCAAACAACCATGTATCCCAGAGATTCCTTGGTTTTTCCGGGCGATATATCATTAAACTCTCCGTATCTCAAGCGATGGCAGTGAAGACTTTACTTTTTTGATCTTGAGTAAAAGCCTCGACAACTTACATCGATCTGCTTTCCGCCTTTGAGCTTGAGATAAATCGTATCGGAAAACACCCTCATCTTGGGGCTTTTCGGCTCCGGAGGAGTAATCACTAGGTCAATACTAAAATGGTTTTTTGTTTTTTCTTTTCCGATCATCTTTACGTAACCGGATTTTGACGAAACAGATTCCAGTTCGATATTATCATCGTAGTTACTGATAAGTCGAAGTTTTCTGTTTATCTGTTCGCCTACAATGGCATTTCTGATAATGATGGTTGCCGGCGAGGTCTGAAATTCGGCCATGGCTGCAAAGCTGACGCTGACAGCTTTGGTTTTCGGATGAGTAAGGGTGATTTCGATGTTTCCACTGAGACTTCTCTGTAACTTATCTACATCTACTATTGGGGTTAGAACAAACTCAGTATCTGTTTTCGTCGGATCAAAGTTGGCGGTAACGATATCATTTCTCGACTTAACACCTGTTATCGCAAACGGCTTACCATCACGAGTTTTAATCCTGATTTTTTCGGCACCGGCATTTGGTTTGTTCAATGAAAAGCTTAGCCGTCTCGGTACCACCTCAACATGTGTTACAATTTTCGCCTTAATGGTAAGCTCAACTTTTGGATCTTTCTTGTCATTGGAAAACACAAAAATATGCTGAGACGTTGCACCTGGATTTTTAGGGGCGTGGAATTTTACAGTGAGTTGCCCCGATTCGCCAAGAGCGTAGTCGTTCTTTTTGAGTTTGGGAACTGTGCACTTACAGGTGCCCTTTGTCCTGCTTATATTTAGCGTCCCATCGCCGACATTGGTGAAATTGAAGGTTGCGGTGCTATATGAATCTGGCTCGATATCGCCGAAATCATACACCATCTTGTCGAACTTAATTGACGGATTACCTTTTTCTTCCTCCATCTGCTGCTCTGGAACCGCCTGTTTTTTAGTTGGTTCAGCCACCTGTTCGGCCTCAGCAGGCTCGATACTCAATTTCTCAGTCTTTTCCGGCCCCGCTTCGCAGCCTGCCTGCAAAACCAAGGTTCCCAATAAAGCCGACATAACCAATACTTTCCAAAGTTTCATTTTGGCATCTCCGATTAATTTGAAAACTTGATGTATATTAACCCTGTATTGTAACACCGAATCTATCTTTCTGCAATAAAAATTTCTGTCTTGACTATGGACTTTTATTGTTATCTAATGGGCTTAAAATCAAGTATGTACAAGTGAGGATATACGAAAGACGAGGATATTATGAACGTACTATTAGTGGGGAACGGCGGACGTGAACACGCCATTGCCTGGAAATTGGCACAATCGAAGAAATTGGATAAACTTTTCATCGCTCCCGGCAATCCCGGCACAGCTCTTTGTGGGACCAATGTAAATATCGGGGTGTGTGAGACCGATAAACTTATCGATTTTGCCCGCCAGAATAATGTATCCCTGGCAGTAATCGGCCCGGAAGATCCGTTGGCGGCAGGCATTGTGGATAAATTTGAAGCCGCAGGGATAAAAGCGTTCGGCCCAAGCGGTCCAGCCGCCCAACTCGAAGCGGACAAGGCTTTTGCCAAACAGATTATGCGAACCAATTCCATCCCCACTGCA
>CAZOPG010000212.1:0-4316 GCA_964581585.1 uncultured Planctomycetaceae bacterium
AGCAATTGGCTGTTCAGAAACGCTGCTTGAAAAGACCTAAGATCAATAACACCGATCGTATTTTCTGGGTTTGGCTTGTAAAAGAGCAAACCTAACTTTTCCAGTTGTGCAAATCAGTCAATTTGGCGGTCAGATGAATTTTTGCGTAAGACATAGCATAATTCAGAGTAGCTATATATTTTTGGACCACACGCGATTATAAAAGCAATCACAGCTGAACTAAAACGTAGAGGATGGTCTCACTATAGACTTGTCAAGGAACTCGAAGGTATAGTTCCTGCGAGGACGGTATACTCTTACCTTAGTGGTGAACGAGACTTATCTTCCGAGCGGGCATCGAAAATACTGAAAGCTCTTAAGCTAAAAATACGGAGGTAATAAAATGAGGCTTTACAAAGAAAGCTATACTGATAAAAACGGCCAACGCTGCAAAAGCAGTAAGTGGTATATCGATCTAAGAGATCACCATAGTCGCCGACGCCGAATGCCGGCGTTCACGGAGAAACGAGCGTCACATGCATTGATGAACAATGTCGCAGCCTTGGTGTCCTGCAAGATCGCAGGTCAACGACCGGATGCGGAACTTCAACGCTGGCTTGAAGCAGTACCGACTACCCTTTTGCGAAAACTTGTCTCCTGGGGACTTGTGGAAAACCGGAGATTAGAGGGTGGAAGACTGCTTTGCGAACATCTTCAGGACTGGAGACAGAGCCTTATCGCTTATGGCTGTTCGGAAGCTCATCTAAAGGCAATTATCCCGCGGGTGGAAAAGATCATCCGTGAATGCGCATTTTCAAATATTTCCGATATTTCTCCTGTGAAGGTGGAAGCTTATCTTTTGAGGCTACGAGACCAGGGCTACACGGTAACTTTGAAACGGATTGATAAAGAAACAAATAAGCCAAAAATCAAAACCGTTAAGATCAGTAAATCCACATACAACTACTTCATACGGGCGATTAAACAGTTCTGTAAATGGCTGGTTGATATAGACCTAATCGACAAGAGTCCTGTTAAAGCCCTGAAGAAGGTAACAATCACAGATGATGACAAGAAACGACCTGCCCGAACCCTGACGACCGAGCAAGTGCGAAAGCTGATACAGACCACGAGCCAGGCCGACGACTATAGGAGGATACCAGGAAAGGAACGGGCGTTGATTTATCTGCTGGCTAATGAGACCGGTCTGCGAGCTGGTGAAATACGTCAGCTAAAGATTTCTGATTTTGATTTTGAGAAGCTGACGCTAAACGTAAGGGGCGAAGTATCGAAGAATCGTAAGAGTGCCCTGCTGCCATTGAGAAAGAATACTGCAGCGATTGTTTACGATCATGTGAAGCAAAAATTCCCTTCTAGCGAAGCCTTCAATATGCCTGCGCAACCACACCTGATGATAAAGGCAGATCTTGAGCGAGCGGGTATTCCCTATAAGACCGAAGCCGGGACAGCTCATTTTCATGCCCAGAGACACAACTTCGCAACGGCTTTGGACATCTCGGCAAAATCAGCAAAGACGGCTCAGTCATTGATGCGCCACTCGGATCCTCGATTGACTCTTAACGTCTACACACACGGCGTACCCGAACGTGAAAGGGCTGCTGTAGAGGCGTTGCCAGATCTGTTGGAACCAGCAACTAAAACTGCGACCGGCACCGACGATATACCTCTTGAAGAAGTCACTAAAAAATCTTCCGCCATTTACTCTGCCATATTTCCGCAGAAATATCCCGACCTTGGGCAGGTTGTAACTGCCTGGCCGAAACTGTCTGGACCCGTTAGAATCGCGCTACTGGCGATGGTTCGAGCGGTCAGTGACAATGACAATATATGATGGTCTTTGGAGAACCAGATCTTGGCGATATCGTCTGCCGAAATATGCGCCCACGTCAACCGCTGAAAGAAAATAACATTCAACTGTGAATTTATTCTTCTACAAATCTCTAGCACTAAGTATTTCTACGTATACAAAAAACCCGGATATAGCCGTGATAAAGGCCATTGCTACCAAACTTTAATTTTTTTAGAAAAAAAATCAAAAATAAGTAGTTCCCGCAGTTGCAACGGACCAGATCGCATGTTATTCTAATTGTTTGCGATTAGGATGGAACACCTGTGTCGGGCATGGTGACAGATTGGAGAAGGTGATGCACTCCAATTCAAGTTTCCTTATATTAGGCTTTGATTGCACCTCGAACGAGACAGCAACTGGGCTTAATGTGCTTCCAACTGGTAATCGTGACAGGCAGGAAATGTGGCATCATAAATAGATTGGTGTTGTAAATACAGTAAGTATATAAAGTTATGTTAATTATTAAGTTTACAATAATTTAAAAGGAGGACGAGAAATGCGGCAAACGAAACATGGTTTTGTACTTGCATTAGGAGGCGTGCCCAGGCATAGGTCAAGACTGCTGCTGGCATTGCTGGCCGTCCTGATAGCGATGTGCAGTACGGGATTAGCCACCCCTTCTGACAGTAATGAGGCAATTAACGCTTTAGCTCTCAGACTTGCAGATGAACAGATCAAATCCGGCGACGATGCTGGGATATGGCCGTTTGAGCCAGGTTTTACGGGTTCTATCGCTGCAGGTATGGCAACCGCTTATGAGCGGACATGCGATGATTCTTACAAAAACGCTGCAGAACTGGCAGGCCAGAAGATCATTAACAGCGAAGATGGCGGATTTGGCGATGAGAACTATGCCCTGGTTCGGCTTAGCCAGATAGCGGATGATGCCAATGACAACATCTGGAGGACCGCACTGACAAACTTCTTTAACAACGTCAAATACAGCGGAGAATATGAGGACACGCTGGACTATATAAACACCTTCTATAACAACAGTTTTCCAGCTACAGGTGTTTTCTACATTGCAAATAATACTGTGGCCGCATTTTACGTCGATGCCGAGGACAAGCAGATATGGCGAGATGCATTGATCCAGTACCTTTCGCTGATTGACAACACAACGGCCGATGCACCTGTTTTCGCCGTAGGCGTCGCAACGTGGGCCCTGGCAAAGACCGGCAGCCTGGACGACACGGACATCGATGATGCTTCGTTGAGCAGCAGGCCCTACTGGGATGGAAAAAACCTTGATGACCTGCCTGCCATTCTCGCCAGTCACCAATACCTGACCGGGACATTCCGCGGCAGTTTTTACTGGCTGCTGGATCCGGCGACGCCCGGTAACGAGGGCGGTTATACCGAGAATGCCATATTCGCAACACTTGGCCTGGCAGCCGCGAGCAAGAGCAACCCCGGGCTCATCGACTACGATACAGTCCTGGATATGGCCAAAACAGCTGTCTTCAGAGGTATCTATATCGACGGTGCTACAGGCTACGGAACGGTTTACTGGTATCTTGATGGAAGTCTGGAGGAATACTATTCAGTCGCAGGAGAAATGCTCTGGGCACTGGATGCGCTGATAATCGAAGGCGATCTCAACCTCGATGACACGGTGGGGACGACCGACCTGGAGGCCTTTGGACAAAAGTGGCTAAACTCATCTAGCGGTGGATGCTGGTCTAACGGTGCAGATATTGACAGAAGCGGCCTGGTCAACTTCATCGACTACGCCCTGCTGGCTGAAAATTGGGAACCATAGAATGATCTATTATGATAATTACTTTATGAGGATAAAGATATAAAGGGAGATAGCATGCAAAAAAAGATAATAAAGAGTTCCAGTTCATCGGTCATAACATGGACACTGCTTACGGCGGTCTTGCTGGTACTCGGGTTTTACCATGTAAATGCAGCCAAAGCTGCGCCGAAGGAGGACCCGGCTGACAGTGCTCAGTTCGATCCGTTCACCCTGACCACACTCAACCCTCTTGCTTCGTCCATACTCAGCAGTTCTACTGAACCAAGCATTGTCGGAATCAATGCAAAGCCGCCAAAGGTGGTTGTGATGCGGCCGTCAATACGAATACCCTACAGGCCTGCGCTTAGAAGCCCTTATCAGCCGTTTTAATGAATAGAGGCCTTGCTGAGAGATATGCTCTGGCAAGAGCAGTATGGTCAAAGGTTAGTATTTGATTTTTTTACTTATAGTTGAGAAGATATTTGAAAAGTTAATCTGAGTACAATGGGCCCCTTAAGTAAATTAAAAAATTTCCAAATTTTTTAAGGGCCGAAAGCAGATTTTTAGGCTTTTAAGGCCACTTTTTTTGCTTTCTAAATAAACTTTCGGTTTCCCGTAATTGCATTTTTTTGAGCTTACGGTAAATTAAAGATAATATTATAGGAAGTTAAGGCAGGTTAGAAGGCTTGCTCTAACTAAAAAGGTGAGAAGAAGAGTTAATAACGG
>CAZOPG010000213.1:0-4285 GCA_964581585.1 uncultured Planctomycetaceae bacterium
GATGTTTACATAAATCCTCTTGTGATTGCCGAGTTTACTGGTACTGGAACCTTCGCTCTGAATGCCAGCACGTTTACACAGACTCTTCTGGCTAATACAGGCGGCAACACATTCGCATCTCAGGTTACAGATGCAGATTTGGGTGGCTCTGTTACGTATGATTACAGTCCTGTTCCCGAGCCTGCGACTATCGCGATGCTGAGTTTGGGCTTTGTAGGTATGTTTAGACGTAGACGCAAACTGTCTGTGTAGCAACAATAAAATTCTTTTTATAAACAAAAGGGTATGCACAAAAAAACGTGCGTGCCCTTTTGTTTAATCTGTTCCGCCGTAAATGAATCTCAACTGTCCGACGTTGGGGATGATTGGCAACTTTGTAAAGCGTGAGGTGAAACCGCTTGGCCAGTAAACGAAAAACGCTTTTCCTACCAGGTAATCACGCGGGACAACACCCATTCGATAGTTAAGGCCGTTATTGCCGATTCCCTCAATCTCCCACCAGCGAGAGTCAAGGCTGTCAGGACTATTGTCGCCCAAAACAAAATACTCATCAGCTCCGAGAATGAATGGATTGGTGTCGGTAGCCCTTAGAATGGGTCTCTGGTTTATTCCCTGAGAAGTTGACAAATAATATGTGTCCCTGTAAAGAGCGATGTGGGACAGGGTCAAGTAGCCTGAGCCAAAAATAAGGGCCTTGGGCTGTATCTGTCCGTTGTCTGTCGCTTCGGCTTTGTTCAGGCCAAGGTCAAAAATAAGTTTCTCTTTGCCTACCTCGAAAATCAGTTGGCGGTCGATATTCGCAAATTTTATTAGTGTGTCTTTGCCGGGGTGCAATGGCTGAATTTGCTTTTCGGCTAGGGTAACGGAGGTTTTGTCCAAGAGAATTTTTTCAATAATCATATTGCCGGCAGAGTTGAGATATGCCTTGTAAGTAATTAGGCCTTTGCTTAGCCCTATGCCAACGGTACCTGCCGGTTTGTCGTCGATCTTTGTGTAAAACTTCATCATCAGGTCGCTGCAGAACGGCAGAGTCTTGTAAAAATTTGAATTGCCGTAAGCATAGCTTGCTTTGAAATCATTGCCTTTGCCGCTGTCGTAATAAATTGTATGAATCTGTTCGGGCCTGACGGCGAGTGTGAAAACCGACGACTTATCGAGGTTCCATTCTGAGTCTTTCATATTTGTGAACGGCTGTTGCCATTGTCTTGCGTTGAATCGAGGTTGGGCAGGATTTACAGGCTGATAATCGTTGTTATAAATCGGCATCCACATTTCCTGCTGAACTTTTGGGGGCTTTCTAGTGATTTGACTGTTAATGTAAACGTCGCCGTCAATTATCTGCAAGGTTTCGCCCGGCAAAGCGATCATCCGCTTTATATAACTTTCGTAGGGATTGGTTGGGTTTTTGAACACTACGACATCCCAGCGTTTCGGCTCGGTGAATTGGTAGAGGCATTTGAATACCAGTATTCTGTCTCCGTTTGATTTTACCATCGCCATTCCAGGTTCTTCATAATAGCCACAACTTGAGCAGCGGGGGGATGGGTTCAGGCGGAATTTGCCGGTGCGGGTTTGTGCTCGACGGCGAGAGTAAAGTTCGGCGTTGAAATTACGGTCGTATTCAAAGCCGCACTGTGTGCAGCGAAGGCGGAAATGATCGCCTTTAAGCGTCTCTGCCATGCTGCCGGTAGGAATGCGAAAGGCCTCGAGGACGAAGGCCCGGAATACGAACGCCAGAATAAAAGCTGTTATTAGCCATTCAAACGTGTTGGCGATGGATTCAGCGGTTGTGTGATGATGTTTTGTTCCAGATTTGGCTTTTTCAGAAAACATATAGTATCCTTAGTAGTAGTTACGAAAAACACAGTATAGGGATTCTGTCAGCATTCTGCCAGTATTCTTTCGGTAATGATTTTTTGCTAAGGGTGGTCATCTTTCTGAAAAATCACATAATTTGGGCAGTATAGGAGCGATATCGTTAGAAATTCCATCCTTATTTCCGAGGGAAATTGCAGGACAGGCTGTAATATGCCGATAATATACGATATTAGTGCATAATTTTTTGAAAACAGGACTGTTTATCAATTTTTTCGGTTAAGCCTTCTGTTTTGTGGGTCGATAACTTAAGTGGTATCTTTCCGTGGAGGTTATGGACTGCTGTTATTTTAGGTTAAAACAATGGATAATAGAATAATATCACGGTTTTCGGTAGGCTTTGCTGTATTTGTTGTGCTTTTTGGTGGCTGCAGCAGAGACCATCTCGATCCCACACAAATTGGCCGATTTCGCCCTATACCAACTGTCAATGTCATTTTGGATTCGCTGGGAGTGGCTGAAGAGGCTTCGCCAATGTATGAAAATGCCGAAGAGCCCCGGCCCGCCGATATTGTAGCCCATGAAAGCGATTACATCTTTGGGTCTGGAGATACTATTCGGGTTATTATTTATGAACTTCTCCAAGAGAATGCGACATACGTTAATGATTTTCAGGTGAATGAAAGCGGCAATATTTCTGTTCCGGAAATTGGCCATGTCCAGGCGGCTGGATTGACAGAGTTGGAACTTGAAGATGAAATCGCCGAACTTCTGTCGCCCACAATTCTGAAGAACCCTTCGGTAACTATAACTCTTCAACAATCGCAAAGCAGACTATTCTCCATACTCGGAGATGGTGTGGCCAAACCTAACAGATACGGAATCCCCCGTTATGATTTCAGGCTTATGGATGCGCTGGCAGTGGCGGGGTCGGCCCGGCAACACAATGTCAGTTACATTTATATTATCCGTCAAATAACCGGTGAAGAAGACTCTTTACCTGAGCAAATGTCAACAGCTTTTCCAGCCAAAGAAATTGAGCCGCAAAAAGAACAAACGGATATAAAATTAGAACTCAAACCTATCGAGCCATTGCCGAGAGTAATAGAGCCTGACAGTACTGAAGATGAAATGTTTGAAATCATCGCTCCATATACCAAAAACAGAGGTGAACAAGCGGGTATCGTGATGACCTCCTCTGAAATGATAACGGCTCGGGAGCTTGAGTCGCTAGTGAGTCCTGATGGCTTCGAAGCTACTGCTGCTGTAGAGGAAGCTTCTGCGACGATGCCAGAAAGCATATCGCAGAGATCTCCAGAGAGTGAAACAATAAATGTTCTGGCGAAATCAAAAGCTGATAGTGGCAATGTCGAATGGATATTTGAAAATGGAACGTGGGTTCCTGTGTACACGGGAAAAGAAATCGCACAAGATCGGTTTGAGGACGTAGGAGTGGAGCCATCTGGGCCTGAAGCGAGGCGAGAGGTATATGACGACAGCTATGGTTGGGAACAGATAGATACCGCAGGTGTTCAGACGCGCGTTATCAGGGTTCCAACCGATAAGCTGTTCGGTAGCGATCCGAGGTACAATGTTGTAATTAAGCCTGGCGATACTATTTCTGTACGTCTTGATATCGTTGGTGAATTCTATGTCCACGGCAATGTCAACCGGGTTGGGGTATATAACTTGACCGGCAGGCCGATGACCCTTAAAATGGCTATTGCTACAGCTGGCGGTCTTGGGCCTCTGGCTTGGCCTAAAAAGTGTGAAGTTGTGCGAAGAGTCGAAGAAAAGAAAGAAGAAATAGTTATGGTAGATCTTGAAAAGATATCCAACGGAACCCAGCCGGATTTCTTTATAAAACAAAACGACTGGATAAATGTTGGAACGCACGGGACCTCAAGATGGCTGGCGGTACTCAGGAATGCTTTCCGTGCGAGTTACGGCTTTGGGTTTATTTATGATCGCAATTTCTCGGATAAAGATTTCAGGGATATCGGAGGAGACATTTTGGGTTTCGGTTTGTAAACGAGGTGGAAGATGGAAGACAACAATCCTGTGTTAACATCAAAAGAGGATGTTGCTGAGCCACAGGAGGCGAACTGGGGGGGGCTTGGGATTCATACCTATATCAAAATAGCAGTCGTCGTGAGTCTGGTGATAAACCTGTACTATTCAGGCATATACTCTATAGTTCACAAATGGATTAGCGACAGCAGTTGGTCACACGGATTTTTGATACCAATTTTCAGTTTATACTTTCTGAACCAGAACAAAAAAAAACTTCTGTCCCTTGAAATCAAGCGGAATTATCTCGGTCTGATTTCTTTGATATTGTGCTGTGTTGTTCTCTATCCTATAACACTTTTTCGTCTGTAGTTTGGATATGCGCAACAGTTGATAATAATTCCTGTTATTGGCTCTATAATTCATTTTTGGGGGTGATGGAAACTGCTCAGGTACACCT
>CAZOPG010000214.1:0-4273 GCA_964581585.1 uncultured Planctomycetaceae bacterium
ATTGAAATACACACTTGTAACTTCTCTGGTGCCGAAGCTGAAAGATATGGCCAGTAAACTTGGGACGATTTCAGTAACGGTAGCTGAAAGAACGACAGCCAAAAAAGCACCAACCCGGCGAGGACGAAAACCAGCAGTCAAAAAACCAACTCAAGCCGCCACGACGACAACACAGCAATTTGAGGTTTACATTGATTATGATGAGCGAACCAATCGTGTGCTGATGATAGGGCGTGTAAGCGAGATTGCAACTGTCGAAGAACTCATTGATGCTTTAGATGTTCCGCAGCAGGACTTGCGGATGATCCATGAATATCTGATCAAATATATTGATATCGAAGAGATTGTGGAGGTGCTTAATAAACTTGGTATTACGGGTGGCCGGGAATCCACTGGTAGCAAAGCTTCCAAAAAAGCCGCTGCTTCGAGACCAGATAACGGAATTGATGAGCCACAAGTGGTAGAACTGGAGACCACGAATTCATTACTGATAAATGCCACACCGGAACAGCATATCCAGATTGCTCAGATTATATCTTATGTTGACCGTGAGCCGGAAAAGACATCAATACCGTACAGGATATATCGGCTTGAGAACCAAGAGCCGGCAGAGTTGGCCGAGACTCTAAACAGTATTGTGGAAAAGACGATTAAGGACGAAAAAGGTAAAATTCAAAAGAAAATAACGAGGGAAGAAGATATAGCGATTATTGCTGATGAAAAAACTTTTTCGATTATCGTCTATGCCAGCAAGAGAAATCAAGAATGGATTGGAGAATTAATAGAGGCGCTGGACCGGAGAAGGCCTCAAGTTCTGATAGATGTTTCACTTGTTGAAATAAGTAAGAATGATACTTTTCAATATGACTTAGATATTGTTTCGGCTGTACCAGACCTGACTGTTACTTCCGGATTAACATCTATAGCAGCGATAAACCCCGCTACGATTATAAGTAAAATTGCCGGGGCACCAGACAGAAATTATCTTCTTGAAGATTCTTCTTCCGGCGGAACATATAAAGGTTTTTATGGAAATAAACAGATTCAGGGTCTGTTGACTTTGATGCAGGAGAAGGGGTATGGTCGAATTATGGCTCGACCAAGGGTGCTGGTCAATGATAATGAATTAGGTACAATACTGACCACGGAAAAAACGCATGTAAATGAAAAAATCGTAAGTTATCCGGGCGATGGTACTAATCCAGTTACGTCAGATAAGTGGACCCCTTACGAGGCAAAAATTGAGCTCAAAATAACGCCGCAAATCAGTGAAGGTGATTTGTTACGGCTGGAAATAGAAATGATTCGCGAAGATTTTCTTGAATCATCGGTAGGGGCGCCGCCGGACTATGCAACAAGCAATATTAATACGGTTGTAACGGTTCCAGACGGCAGTACAATAATCCTGGGTGGTTTGACAAAACTTAATCAGAAAAAGGGTGGTGGCAAGGTTCCTCTCTTTGGTGATATTCCGGTTGTAGGGTCGTTGTTCAGGAGTGTGGATAATTCCGACGACGAACGAAAGCTTTATATTTTCGTTAAAGCAAATATTCTCAGGCCCGATGATATTGGCGGGCTTGCACAGCTTAAAAAAATATCGAGAAAAAATAAAGCAGCATTCGAAAAGGCTGAAAGCCAGTTTCAGGAATATGAAGATTTCCCCGGATTTAAAGCAACTGTTTTTGAGCCTGAGCATGTTCTTGAAGAAATGGATGTGGATCGCGTTACTCCCGAAGGACTTGAAGGTACTAAAATAATTGAGTTTGAATCTAACGAATATATTGAAGCTGTTCCTGAGACCGAAGAGATCGACTCGCTGGAGGTCCTTGAAGGACTATAACTTGAAGTGATTTTTAATTGTTGGGCCGCTTCGCGGACTGTTTTATGTTTTTGTTCGAAGTATTTTTTGAATTCCCCGCTACAATGGCGGGCTAAACGATGGATAAATGAAAGATTTATTAATAAAGACAGCACAAAGGACAGGTGCCGTTGATGCTGAGCAGTTGCGTGAGATCTTTGAAGAAAGCAGGCCTGGGAGCCAACGGCTTGATGAGCTACTGCTTGGTTGTCCACAGTTTACCGAAGAGGCCGTGCTGCGCCTTTTCGCTGAAAGCATGGGGCTTGAGTTTTACTCCGAAATAAACGCCGATGAGGTTCCAAAAGAATTCATAGAAAATGTGCCGGCAGCCTATGCTCAGCACTATTATCTTATCGGGCTTTTTGGCAATGGCAACAAAGATGAGCTTACGGTAGTTCTTTCCAAGCCCTTCGACACCAACGCCATCGATAATGTTTCCAAGATGACGTCTATGCCGGTAAAGGTCGCTCTGGCTACACGGACAACCATTACCGCAACGATAGACGTTGCATATGAACAAAAATCCAGCGTTATCGATGAAGTAACCGAAGAGCTTGATGCACAAAATCTCGATCAGCTTGTTGATGAAGTTACCAGTTCAGATGATCTTCTTGATGTCGTTAATCGTCCGCCGGTAATACGGCTGGTCAATGACATTCTGTTTCGGGCGCTGCAATTGCGTGCCAGCGATATTCATGTTCATCCTTATGAAAACAAAATTCAGATACGCTATCGTATTGACGGGATTCTGTATGACACGCTTAGCCTGAATCGGAATGTTCTTTCGCTGGTCGTTTCTCGTATCAAGGTTATGGCTGGAATGGATATCGCCGAGCGTCGAATGCCTCAGGATGGGCGATGTTCGGTGCGGCTGGGCAACAGGGAGATCGATCTTCGCGTCAGTACGGTTCCGACAAGTTACGGCGAAAGAAGTGTATTGCGGCTTCTGGATAAGAGCAGCGGGATTTTCGATCTGGCTGAACTTGGTCTTTGGGAGGAAGACAGGGCAAAGATGGACGAATTGCTTAAACGGTCGCATGGTGTGATATTTGTTACCGGGCCAACGGGCAGTGGCAAGAGTACTACGCTGTACGCCAGCCTGACGAGGATGGATTCGGTTGAGAAAAATATTATTACAATTGAGGATCCGATAGAATATCAGCTTAATGGGATAAGCCAGATGCAGGTAGCGTCAAAAAAAGGTATGACTTTCGTTACGGCACTTCGGCATGTTCTGCGGCAGGATCCAGACGTTATTATGATTGGTGAAGTTCGCGACCAGGAGACTGCGAGGATGGCAATACAATCTTCTCTTACTGGCCATCTTGTTTTCAGTACATTGCATACAAACGATTCTGCCGGTGCTATCAGCAGACTGCTGGACCTTGGCGTAGAGCCTTACCTTGTAAGTTCGTCGCTGATCGCTGTTCTTGCCCAACGACTGGTGCGTCGCATCTGCCCCAATTGCAAAGAAAAATATGAGCCTACGGAGAAGGAACTTACGGAACTTGGATTAACTTCAAGTGGTGCTGAGTTTTATGTCGGCGGCGGGTGCAGTAAGTGTTTCGATACGGGCTATAAGGGCAGAACCGGTATTTATGAATTGCTTATGATAAATGACGATATTCGCGACATGATACATTCGATGGAAACGGCAGGTGCGATAAAAGAAAAATCCATGCAGAGAGGTTTGCAAACGCTGCGAATGGACGGAGCCAGAAAAGTTTTGGCCGGGACAACTTCCGTCGCCGAAGTCCTGCGTGTAACACAATCTGACGTATAAAATCTTAAATATTAAATTCTACAATGCCTCGATTTCATTATATTGCGTTGGGAGTAAAGGGTAAGACGACCAAAGGTATGGTCAACGCAGAGAATCCGTATGCAGCCCGAAAGCAGCTTCGCAGCAGGGGTATGCATCCCACTACAATTAAAGAAGTGAATCTGGAAGGTGAAACAAAAGGCAGACTGCTTTCTATAATCAGAACAAGCAAAAAAACTCATGTAATAGAATTTACCCGTCAAATGGCTATCCTGTTAAATTCGGATATCAAACTTACCGAATCGCTGTCGGTTTTGATGGAACAGACTTCGGAGCCTCGTTTCAAAAATATCATAACCGATATTCGTGACAGAGTAGTTACCGGCGAGTCCTTCGCCGAGGCACTGGCCGATTATGGTGATTATTTTGATATTATCTATCTGAGTATGATTAGAGTTGGTGAGACGACGGGCAGCCTTGGGGCAAGCCTTGCGGCAATCGCCGCCTTTATGGAAAAACGCCGAAAAGTTGAGTCCAAGATAATAACAGCAATGATTTACCCGATGTGCATATTAGTTATTGGTATGGGTGCAGCTGTGTTTTTGGCGACGTTTGTTCTGCCTAAGATAATTAAACAGATCGAAAAGACAGGC
>CAZOPG010000215.1:0-4265 GCA_964581585.1 uncultured Planctomycetaceae bacterium
CCTGGATATTATCGGTTTTATTAGCCAGATCTGTTGTTGCCCAACCATCCTTGGCCGATGCGTAAACAAGCGGAAAATCGAGAGCCTTATCGTCTGCCCCTAGTGATACGAGCAGGTCAAATACTTCATTGACGACATCGTCCGGTCTGCTGTTTTCGCGATCTACTTTATTTATGACTACTATTGGTTTTAGTTTGTGTTCGAGTGCTTTAGTCAATACAAATCTTGTTTGCGGCATTGGTCCTTCAAATGCATCTACCAGGACCAGTACGCCATCTGCCATTTTTAAAACTCGTTCGACCTCGCCCCCAAAATCGGCATGGCCTGGAGTGTCGATCAAATTGATTTTATATTCATCGCCGTTTGCATCGACATAGTTGATTGAACAGTTTTTGCTCAGGATCGTTATGCCACGTTCTTTTTCGATGGGGTTTGAATCCATTATCAAATTGTGCTGACCGCCAGCTAATTTATCGAGATCTTCGGCTCTGAACATGCCGGACTGGTAGAGAAGCTGGTCCAAGAGCGTTGTTTTGCCATGATCGACATGGGCGATTATGGCTACATTACGAATACAATCTGAATACATAATAAACCTTCAATTAGGATAAAAAAGCAACTGTTCAGGGTTTGTTCGATTCCCCCTTATGTAAAGCCGCATTCTACACTTATTTTGCATGGGCGTCAACACAAAACTGTATACCACTTAATGGGGCCGAGCCGAAGCCAAACAGACGAAGGAAAAAGGTGAGAACTGTGGCGGAGTTGTATCTGCATAAAAATCATAAATCAGTCTTTTCGATGTCAATAATTTCCAAAAAGACCTTGACAGGAAAAGAATAAAATTCTATACGTGATAATATATTGAAACAATCAACTATAAAATCTCAAACGCCGAAAGTATAACTTTGCTGAGAACCGGAGATATCGCCGCAGTGTACCATGTTGAATCGGGGCAATTCTTATTTGCTGTGCCATTTGCAAAATCACGATAAATATGTGTGTAATTTATGTGAAAGGAAAACAAGGATGTCGAAGAAATTTGTGGCAGCACAGATCGGATGCGGAGGTTTTGCGATATCGCAGCACGGGCCGAATATTGTCAGGAACAAGGATGTTTCAAGACTCAAATGGGTCTGCGATATATCGAAAGATAATGCGGCGATTTATGCAAAGCAGTTTAACGCGGAAAAGACAACCTCCTCATTTGAGGATGTCACCACCGACCCGGAAGTTGACGTGATTTTTGTCGCCACTTCGCACGAGGCTCATGTGCCCATTATCGAAAGTGCTGCGGCAAATGGCAAACATATATACTGCGAAAAGCCGATGGCGATGAATGATTCGCAGGCCTATAAGATTATCCGCGCTGTCAGAAAAGGAGGCGTTAAGCTCTGTGTTGGCTATAACCGCCGAATGGCACCTGCGGTGGTTGCGTTGAAACGAGAATGGCTGGCCCATAAAGCTAATCCGAAGCGTCAATCATGGCGTTACATTGAGAAAGCTCACGACAAGCTATTAGAGGAGAAAGCGACGGATTTTCTTGTTCGCCTTCAGGATGAGAGCAGCAGCTATCGCATGGTTCACCTTGACCCTTTCCGCGGCGGAGGATTGATTATCGGCGAAGCTGTCCATTGGCTTGACCTTTCGTGCTGGCTCTTCGAGGATGACATTCCTGTAGAAGTCCGCGGCTGGGGTTCAGCCCGGATGAGATGGGGAGTTTATATGAAATTCCAGAGCGGCAACGCTATAACTATGGTTATGACGCCTAATGGTACTTTTGATTATCCCAAGGAGATGTATGAAATCGCCTGTGATGGTGCCTTGTTCCGGCTGGAGTCTTTTGTGGAAAATCAGTACTACGGCCGACCCGGTATTGAAAAGGAAATCTTTGATTTGCAGCGTGATTCATTTCCCGAAGTTGGCAAACAGAAAGGTCTTTCCGGTTATATGGAGAAGCATTTGGCCAGAGTAAAAGCTGCCGGCGATGCCAGGAGTGATTTTAATGCTATATGTCCGAATTATGGTAATGAAGAGATATTTGACGGTTTCATCGAATCGATCATCAATGACACAGCGACGCCGTGTGATGAACTGGCCGGCTACAGAGCGACATACTTAGGCCAACTGGCTATGAAATCTATAGAGTTGAATAAGCCACTTCCGGTAGAAGTAGATAAATGGGATTACTATGTTGAACTCTAGAGGTGTTCATAACTACCCTCCCAGATCAATGAAGCGGTTTAATCGGCTTCGGCAGGGAAGTATATCGGCATAGGTGTTAGAGCAAAACCACAGTACCCCGCACCTGAAAAACCTCAGCTGCAGGGTATTTTTTTGTCCCCACAGTACTTATAAGCCCGCTTTGGGATGATAGGTACGCTTATCGGTCTGGTTCAGATGCTCAGAAATCTGGAATCGCCGGAATCAATTGGATCTCGTCTTAGTTCTAAGATGTGGGGTGCCTCTATTTTTAGTACCAGTCATTATGAGAGTATATCGCACGTATCCTCCTTGTCTTGAGGAAGGTGGAGCGTAGTGGAGCCTTGATCAAGACACTTCGCCGCAAATGCTGCAAAAATTAAGTGCTTTATTGATAAATAGTTACAGAATGACAATCCTTGCCTTACAAGCAGGAAGTTACAGGTTTAAGATTAACGTATATTAAGTTTGGGCAAAAAGCGGCTAAACTTTTGGCCGCCTTTTTTAATAATGATGGTTGTGGCGTTTTTCAAGCGGAAATGGGAATACTGTGAAGCCTGATTTACCTCCTCGTAGGCATTCTTTTATTCTGGTTGTTCCGAATTAAGATAGCAATGCAATGATAATCCTATCGTGTTGGTCAATCTCTCGCTGCTGGCTATGGCGTATTATGATTAAAATATCAGGACACCGCTTTTAAATGTGGTTTGGAATGTTGTCCAAATTCTACGCAATCTGTTAAAACTTCTGGCAAAAGTGCCGTCGACATATCTCAGGAGAATTGCCCATTAGAGAGCTTGTCTTATAAAGGCTCTCGCCTTTCATAGCAAGCTGGCTTCCAAATGTATGCCTATAGTCAAGACAAGTCCATTTGAGATTGGCTTTCTTATTTGCATTTCTCAAGTTTTTACTGAAATTATCTGTGTCATACCAACAGCCTTTAGGTGATGAGAAAAACCATCTGCCGTTACTCGGTTTTGGACGATAACGGTCAAGGTAATATCTGAGGGTTGAGCTTATAGGCACTGCTCTGTTTACTTTGGTTTTTGGTTGCCAGAACTGGCCGTTGATTGTTTTAGCTTGTACCCTGATGATGCCATACACGCCCAATTTAAAGTCTATATCGTCTAAGGTGAGCCAGAGTGCTTCTTCTCGCCTTAACCCTGCATAAATGTATACAGCGGCCATAGTTTGAAGCTGTGAATAATCTTTCAGGCCTATTAGTTGCTCGTCTATCTGTAGGAAAGTTAAAAACCTTATTTATGGTGCTTTCTCCTTATACTTTGAAACATTTGAAGCCGGATTTTTATCATTCGGCATTTTTACGCCTCCTTCTTTCATGGCCCAGTTGAAAAAGCGGGACAGTATTTCCCTATATCTGTTGGCTGTTATGGGAGCAAGATTGCGGCTCCTGACTTTATGAGAAATAAATTGAGATATACTGGCGGTTGTTATGTCCTCGATACAGGAAGCCTGAATCGTTTTGTATCTATAGCGTTTATCACAACTTTTTTGTGGTGATAATTTTCTGGCTTCTTTTCCGGTTCTTGGATTAACAATGTTTAGAGCCGGGCAGATAATGCCAAATATCTGACGCAAATAAAATATGTCTTTCGAGGCGCTTTTGCCAGTTTTGTATGTGCGAATATGCTCCACGAAAGCATTGACTATGTCTGGCATAGGAGTTTTGGTTGGAAAGGGGTTGTTTTGCCCTTGAGCAAGATCAGACTCGATTTGCCTGATTCTTTCTTTGGCAATTTGTTCAGAATCAGTTTTTAAGCTGACTCTGTGTTTTCTGTTTCCAATGTAATACAGTGCGTAATAGATTTTCCCTCTTTTTGTTAAACCTGCCGTGATAAGGACTCCTAAAAAAACAGTTTCTTTCTTTCGAGTCCTTTTTGGTACACACTTTGGTACACAGCTGTCCAAATCTTGCAGCAAAAAAGGACTCACGAATTAACGCAAGTCCTTTATTCACAATAGATACAAACAATACGCCTGAAGGGATTCGAACCCCTAACCTTCGGTTCCGTAGACCGACGCTCTATCCAATTGAGCTACAG
>CAZOPG010000216.1:0-4225 GCA_964581585.1 uncultured Planctomycetaceae bacterium
TCTCGATGGAATTTAAACCGGGCCGCCTAAAAGCGAGTTTTTAGAGCGGACTCAAGTTTTAATATTAGAGATGAAAGAAAAAATTTGAGCAGTGAAATAATTGAATTATTCTTCCCATAGCCATTCTTTTGCAAAGATTGCGAAATCAATGAGATTGACAACTCCATTCCTGTCAAAATCTTCGGATAATAAGACTTCCTGGCACTGCCATTTATGTGTGAGCATCATTAGATCTGTATAATCCACGATGTCATTATTATTAATATTGGCAACATTGCCTACACTTGACAAAGACATACTCGCCTGTGGGGTTCCACCATATGCACCCATATTTGTGCGTTTGCCATGTGGCCATAATTCAGCAGTCCAATCTGAATTTGGATCTCCAGCATCAATGCACTGGCTTATGCCATCAACAAAAGGTCCCCCTTCATCCTGAACCCAGGTTTTGCTATTAGGGTCCCACCTGCCTGCGGTGGAATACAAGTGGCAATCTGCCTTGAATCCGCCCATGCCATCCGGCATTAATACAAAACCAGGTTCTGCACTTATATTGCCAGTTCCGGTTGCACCACTCCAGCAACTGTAGGTCGGTTGACTACAATTATCTATTTCAAACGATCTCGAATTCTCCCAAATAATGCAGTTCTTGATTTTGCCCTTACATCGGCTTAAACCAGAACCATCAAAGCTGGAGCCTGTTAGCATATTTAGTGCGATAGTACAATTAATAATATCGCCATCACAATCACGCAATCCGCCCCCACGGCTAGCAGAATTATTACTTACAACGCAGTTTGAAATCAAACCATCAAATTCATAGAGACCACCGCCAAACGCGGCATTATTCTCGGTTATAATACATTGACGAATTGTGCCCGAACAGTTGTTGCCTTTTATTCCGCCTCCCCAAGTGTTATTAGCGCCTCTGATAGTAAAGCCGATGAGCAAGGAATCCGAATTCTCAGAACCACTAAAAGTTACAGTTGGGCCAACTCCACCGCCATCAATAACAGTTCCCTCAACAATAGCTGAATCGTCAGGATCAAGCGATGTAAACGTAATACTCTTGCCAGTAAAATTGATGTTTTCGTAGTAGGTATTTGGCTCAACGATAACAATATCCCCATTGTTTGCGTCATCTATTGCTGCTTGAATATTGTCAAAGTCCGCAAAACCATCACCATCGACTGTGATTATGTTTGCTTGACAGACCACCATTATTAACAAAACAAAAGCTGTAGATACATATTTATACACGATCTCCTCCACGACACTAGTTGTTTTGCTCTAACATTCCTCTCTTCAGGATTCCATCCCCAATGCTAACATCTCTCCCTAAAATAGTACACTCGCCCGATTGTATACTTATACATGCCAAATAGCAAGATATTTTCCGGCAGATTTAATCATGAATTATTGAAATAATGATTGTAAATAGTAGAAAATCCATACGACCTCACTACAAGCCAAGGATATTATGAACAGTCAATAATTTTTTACAGGAATGACAAACGTTATTCCCGCAACAGGCCCTATTTATTTGGCAGCCGTTATCATTATTTCAACTTTTCCATTTTTTGGCAGTTGAGCAACCTCGAATGCGGCACGGGCCGGGTATGGCTCAGCAAAAAACGAGCCGTAAACTTCGTTCATCTCAGCAAAGTCTTTAATATCGGCAAGGAAAACCTGGGCTTGTACCACGTCAGCGAGACTGAAACCTGCCTCACAGAGAATGGCTTTGACATTCTCCAGTGCCTGGCTAGTTTCTGCGCCGATTCGGCCATCGACAATTTCCCCGGTCGCCGGGTCAATGCCAAGTTGGCCGGAAATGTAAAGAGTGTTGCCGACTTGAAGCCCCTGCGAATATGGCCCGATAGCGGCCGGTGCGTTTTTGGTTTGAATTGCTTTGCGTGTGGACATTTTTATGGACTCCTATAATAATTGAAACACATCTTCTATTTTCATACTGAAAGCCTGCGCTAATTTGAAAGCTAACGGCAGTGACGGCGCATATTTGCCGGACTCGATGGCGATGATTGTCTGTCGGGTAACACTGACCTTGTCAGCCAATTGCTGCTGAGTAATTTGACCGTTCTCAAAACGCAGCCGACACAGACAGTTGGTAAGCTCATTCGGAGACATTTTTGCCACCTCGGCCATATCCGATGAGTGTGGTGATGGACTGAGCTATAATCATTATGATCATTGCGCCGATGAAAATGTTTGGCAGCAGATTTACAGATACGGTTCCATCCGGGCCGATGGCGATCCAGGCGCTCATACATATCAGGCCGACAAAGCCGTAAGAGGCACCGAAGCCGGCCCAACTTGCCTTGATATGGATATCCTTGTCTCGTTCGTCAAATGCAACCTTCCCCTTGTCCTTTTTGAAAATAACGCCTGCAAGCCCAGCCAAACCCGTAACAGCCATACAGGCAAAACCTGCAAATGCTTTCGGAAAACCAAACTTAGCTGCCAGAAGAACAACAACAATTATACTTATAATGCTGCCTATGCTAGCGACTATTAAAGTGAACCACGCGATTTTTTGTGATCTATTCATTTTCATTTTCCTTTCTTCTCCAGCCGTACTCATTTAATATTGCAATGGAATAGATTAAAAAAACCCAATACATTCCGCCAAATACCATCCAAGATAGGTAAAGCACTGACACCCTACCATCCGGCCCGTAAACAAAGAACGGTGCCATTGCGGCCAGCACAAACAAAGGCCAAAAGCTCCAATACGCCGCCACCATTGCCTTTTGCTTAATCAGAAGGTCCCTTTCATCAAGGCCTCGCTTGTCTTTCTTAAAAAGGGACGGGCGAATCCGGCTGAAAGCCATAATCGAGGTGAATGCAAAACCAGCCATCGATCTACGCCAGGATATTCCCACAGCAAAACGCAAGACAAGCACCGCTGTTATACTAAGTCCGAGCGCCAGCCCTAACATGATCAATGTAAACCACGCCTGTTTCTGGTACTTATTCATAATTTTCTCCTGTTTTAATTCAAATAGTCGTCGACGAAGTCGGCTTCAATCATTCTTAATTCTGATTTCTATATTCTGTATTCTCCAAACTGACTGATTTGTTAAGATCGGTCAGTTTGAGTCAATGTATAGGAAACTTTACATTATGTCAAGGGTGTTTTACAATTTTTTTCAAAAAAGATTAGATTTTTACTTGACTATTTGTTAAATTATGGTATAATGCAGGCAATAGTTAGGCAGATGCCTAACGGAATATCTGTTTTCGGGGTGAAAACAAGGGTGTTAAAGAACCCCCTGCGGTGCAGAGGGTTAAAACAAATCAAACAAATTCATCAAAAGAAATCATTTTGACAACCAACACAGTTACATTCGAAATTGCTCTGCCCGAGCGCATTGATAAAGTGCTGCTTTGGCTCGTACTTCTATATCGCCGGCTGCGCTATGGATACGCATTCAGGAAAATATCACTGACAAAGGGCAAATACGCTATTGTTGACCAGAACGATTTTGAAAAACTCAAACAGTACAAATGGCACCTTGTGAGTGACCGCTGGAACAAGTATGCGGTACGAACCGTTAGAAAAGGTAACAGGCGTTACCGATGCGCTATGCATCGTGTCCTAACTGACGCTCCGGATGGATTGTTTGTTGACCATATAAATCATAACGGCCTTGATAACCGCAAGGCGAATCTGCGAATTGTTACACCTCAACAAAACTCCTGGAATACACGTCAGGGCAGGGGTCCGAAAAGCTCAAAATATAAAGGCGTCTGTTGGCACAAAAACAGGCAGAAATGGGAGGTGAATATTTATCTTGAAAAAAAACTAAAATATCTTGGTTCTTTCGATGATGAGAAAGAAGCGGCTGCAGCATACGACAGGGCAGCGAAAAAACATCGAGGTGAATACGCATTTTTGAATTTTGGCGATGGTTAGGACTTATTTGTTGACTTTCTGGTAGAAAAAACGCATTATGACTGAAAAGTGATAAAATATACGGGAGTTTTTATGCCGAAGGGCGGCGCACATTTTACCTCGCAGGAGTTGGCGCAAGTTCTGAGCCATTACGATATAGGGATCATTCAGCAGATTAGTTCGCTGGCTGCAGGCAATCTGCGGGCACCGAAAAAAATTATTGTTTCCGACCAAGGCAAGTATCTGCTGAAACGGCGGGCATCAGGAAAAGATGACCGCTACCGCGTAGCTTTTGCGCATGATGTGCATAAG
>CAZOPG010000217.1:0-494 GCA_964581585.1 uncultured Planctomycetaceae bacterium
TGGCAAATTTCTTTCATAGGCCTCTCTCTTTCTGTTGATCACTGGCATAATCAACTTTATCTGACCGATCAAAATAACATTAAATTGTATTCATCCACAAGTTGTTCACCTTTTTGTTCGTATGGAATTCATCACCCTCTTCCGAGCAAGTATTCACCCTCGCTCAAAAACAAATCATCACCCTGTGTTCCATACCAATCATTCACCCTCGCTCGAAGAATATTCACCTTCGTAGCATTTTGTAACATTCTGACCAAAAAAATAATAAAATGGGGCCGACCTAAGATCGGCCAGTGATCTTGGCGGCCGACCCCTAATACCATCTCGCGACTTCCTCGTCGCGGCTTTTCTCGTGCTGAACTTGCCGTCTGATCACTGACCGTCAAGTCCAGCTTTGGAGTAAGATGAAAAGAAGTTTGTTAGCTTCTTAGCTGTCTGTATTAACTTTTAAATCTATAATGATCACAGCTTTCGCCGTGCTACATTCGCGTCGG
>CAZOPG010000217.1:594-4176 GCA_964581585.1 uncultured Planctomycetaceae bacterium
ATTCGTCCGTCTGATCACTGACCTCAGAACCCGACTTTAGTAAGAAGAAGTTTGTTAGCTTCTTTAAGCTGTCTGTATTAACTTTTAAATCTATAATGATCACAGCTTTCGCCGTGCTGCATTCGTGTCGGATTCGTCCGTCTGATCACTGACCTCAGAACCCGACTTTAGTAAGAAGAAGTTTGTAGCTTCTGATACCCTTGGCGTTAATAAGTTGCAGTCATTCGTGGCCTATTTTTTCAATAGCACTCGAACTTTCGACGCGAACTAAAAAACACCATTGGTGTTGCTTTCTGTATTAATTTGTAAATTATAAACCGCTGTAACTGTCTGCCATCTGCATTGATGCCACTGTTGATATCCCAAGTATCTGGCACACGGTTTCTCTGAACAACTCATCGTCTATGTCTTCGCTCAACACTGCGTCAACACCCAACCGTCTTGCCGCAATTTCCTGATCTGCATCGTCAGCTTTTACAAAAGCTATCGTTGGCATAGAAGGTTTTGCTTCTCTAACATTTCTAAGCAGTTTTCCTGCCGCCATATCACAAAGTTCCCAGTGACTTATTATCGTGTCAATTTTCTCTTTTCTAAGACAGCCGATTGCCTGTGCTCCTGTGTCCATCGCTATAACCTGGACTGGCAGTTCTTTCAGTGCATTGCCTTTGTCAGCGATGCCAACTACCAAAATGTTTCTGCCTACTACACACATCTTCAATTTTCCTTTTAGCTGTCTTATGTTTTGTCATTCGACTACGCTTATACATAAAGCAACCACCGTGCCAAACTCTGCGGAGAAAAATAAAAATTTCTAACGCCTTTGTTTTAAAGGACTTACATGTTTGTTTTTTTAGGGGTGGATAGATGTTTCGGATTTGCGATATTTACCGTTCTGCAACAGCATCGCATTAATTTCGACTCTAAGCTCTTGAGTAAGAGCCAGTTAAAACAGAGTTGCCATATCGTAACAAAAATTACCGAACGGTAACTCGAAAAAGTCTATGGACAACTGTTAATGAAATTTCAACACAGGCTAAATAGTATGGAGGGAAAGTATCCACCGTTTTGGTTCATCACGGAATAATGTAGATGCACAAATTAGGGTCATTTTGAGGTGTTCTTTTTGGGGTGTTTATTGCTTTTTTTGCAGCGTTTTTGTGCTTATTTTCGCTTAATTGAGCTTTTCTACTCGTTTTTGGTGCGTTTTTCAAAAACGGCCAAAAAAGCGCAGAAAGAACGAAAAAAGCTGACAAACGGCCACTTATGCACCAAAACGTCGTAAAACAGTCAAAAAGACTGTTGTTATGTCTCTACTATACCATTCAATATAAAAAACATGCGATATGCGTGGTCCAGTCTTTTGATTTACAACAACTTACCAAATCATACCCGCGCAATTAAAAAATACCATTGGTATTATTTTCCCCGGAATTCCGTGACGAACCTTTTATTAGGCCGTTACAATAAAGCTCGGCAATAATACCTTTTATGAAAATAAGCGCACGCACGCCATTCATTTTTAATATGCCTGAGAATACAAGGAAGGGCGGTAGGATGGGCAGATTTTCTGCCCATGCGGTTTCTTAGGAATAGATAGGGATGTATATGGCACTAAACAAATCCGAGCAGGCTTGGCTGCCCACCCCAAGGCCTGCTCGTTGTTTAGTATGTTGGTCTAATCAAATTGCCTGCTGCCTCCAGCCTGGTGAAAGTTCAAACTGTTCAACAAGCCGGTCAAGTTTGCGATGGTCGATTTCAAGTAGTTTGGCAGTGGCCATCTTTCTGCCGTTTGCCTTCTGCATTGCGCGTATTACAAGCTGCCTTTGCAGCTGCCTGAAAGACATAAACTCATCCTGTTTCATTGCCTGCACAAGATCGCCCGTTAATACATCAGACGGAAGTTCTGAAGGCGAGATGACATTTGAACGAGAAGTAATATGCGCATGTTCGGATACATTTGCCAATTCACGAACATTGCCAGGCCAATTATACTGGCGCAAAATCTGTTCTGTTTCCGGCGAAAGCGATTTTACAGGCTCATCGTAAAGATCTGCCTGTTTCTGAAGGAAATGGTTCACCAAAAGAATGATATCGTCATTTCTTTCTCGAAGGGCAGGTACTTCCAGCGTTACAATGTTAAGCCTGAAATACAGGTCCGCGCGGAATTTACCTTCATGGATCATTTGTTTAAGGTCACGGTTGGTCGCACACACCACACGCACATCGACAGGATAAGACTTTGTAGAACCAACTGGAGTCACCGAAGACTCCTGAAGAACCCTAAGCAGTTTTGCCTGCAAGTCAAGTTCCAGCTCTCCGATTTCATCGAGAAAGATTGTCCCGCCATCTGCTGCCCGGAAAAAACCTACCGTGTCAGAAATCGCACCTGTAAACGAACCTTTGACGTGTCCAAATAATTGGCTTTCAAGGAGATTGCCGTTAAGAGCGGTGCAGTCAACCGGCACAAATCCCTCTCTAGCTCTCAGGCTGCGTTCATGGATCTGACGCGCAACCATCTCTTTACCCGTACCTGTTTCCCCGGAAATAATCACAGAACTGTTACGCTGTGCAACCATTTCTATTGTTTCGCTCAAGGAACGAAACGCCCCGGATCGGCCCACAAATTTAATTGGATTAGCCATCTCTGGAGCGGACTGTGCGCAGTCCACCTCCATTCTTTCTTCTTTCATCACACTCTTCATCTTACACACCTCTCCTGCTAAGGCCGATCACTGGCACAACCAACCTCGCAATATTAAAACCTAAAATAATATAAAGAACTTACGAGTTCTTCTTTCTGCGAAGCATCAGGCCGCCAATACCAAACAAAGCCATTGTTGCAGGCTCTGGAACCACTGCTGCAGAAGACGTAAAAGCCGATGTTGCAGTAAAACCATTGTTACCTGGTACAAGTACCTGGTTCGCAAAAGTAAAACCAAACGCTTCTTCAGTTAAATCTTCACTAATATCTACACCCAGTATGGTAATATTTATCCCCGTAAAGAACAACTCTTGCGAGGTAATACCACCCGGGTTTAGATATGCCGAACTAAAACTAATTTCAAGTATCGGCGTTTCTGTAGAAGCATCCCCATCTGCGAAAAACTTGACATTTCCCGCACTGGTTGTGCCGCTATATCCACCACCATACGTCAACGTTGACATTACGAACCATGCGTCATTGTAAACCACATCCGCATAAGTAATATCCAGGTTCAGGTCTAATTTAGAGTCTGACCACCCGCCATCTATAAGGCCATTATCACTATCAATCATAAACAGTGGATTGGCCCCGCTTTCTGATGGATCTTGAAATGTTGCCATGGTAACAACTCCCGCACTGGCCAACGAGGTCAATGCGACTACTGCGCAAAACATTATCGTCCTTCTCATCACCATTTCTCCTTAACTAACAAATAAATATACTTGTTAAACCCTCTTATACAAACACCTTGTCGTCTTCGAAGAACCACCTCATGTTGTTGTCAGGTATTATTTCCTCTTACGAATAATCAATCCACCAAGAGCAAGCAAACACATCGTTGCCGGTTCTGGAATCACCACACCGATTACAGGACCCGA
>CAZOPG010000218.1:0-4172 GCA_964581585.1 uncultured Planctomycetaceae bacterium
CTCACTCAATCGGCCGCAAGCGTCAGAGGCAGACACGTCCACAAACTTCGTTGCGATGAAGTGGAACTGTTCGATGCAAAGGTCTTTGCCGCCGCAAAATTCGTTACCCACAGCACAGACGGCCTGGTCGCGGCAATGGAAACCATCAGCACAATGCACAAGCCTTTCGGCCTGATGCACAGGCTCGTTACAGAAGCCGGCGACACACCCGTTTTCAAATGGTGCATGTTCGAGGTAATTGAAAAATGCACAGATAGAAGCTGTTCACGGTGCCCGCTTGACAGTGATTGCGCAGGTCGAGCAAAACTGGCGGGGGGGTATTTGAAAATCGACGACTGCATTACGCAGATGAAACGAAGCAGCAGGGCGGGCTTTGAATCGGAAATGCTCTGCAAACGTCCATCGCTGGAAAATGTTGTCTTTGCAGAGTTCAACCCTGACATGCATGTTGTGCCGCTTGCTTATGATGTGAATCTGCCATTGTACCGCGCGATTGATTTCGGCTTCGTCAATCCATTTGTCTGCCTGTGGATTCAGGTTGCCGGCGACGGAACAGTCCGCGTCATTGACGAATACATAAAGAGCAGAGAGACCATCGATACTCACGCAAAAGTAGTGATGAAAAAGTTTGGCTGTACTGAGGACGCTGTTGCCGGCACATTTTGCGATCCCGCAGGTGCTGGCGTTAATGATGTTACTGGCTCAAGCCCGGTCAGCAGACTCCGCGCCGCCGGAATAAGGCTCCGCTATCGCAGAAGCTCGATTGCCGACGGAATTGAGATGATACGGGCAGCGCTGTATAACGGTGTGGGCAAAAGTTCACTGCTGATTAGTCCGCGTTGCGGCAGATTGATCGAGGCAATGCAGTGCTACCATTACCCGGAATCGACCAATGACGAACTGCCCCACAAAGACGGCATATATGACCATCCAATAGACGCCCTGCGCTATTTCTTCATCAATTACCGCACAAGCTCTAAGCCAAAGGCCATTCGTTATTAAAAAATTCTGAAATACCCTTGACAAATTTTAACGGGGTTGGTATGACACCATCGGCCTTATGCCATGGAGTGATAGAAATGGAAATTTCACTGTTCAGCCAGAGCCTGTATGCTCTGGATTTGTTTGACGCAATTGATGCGACCGCAAAGATTGGTATTGGAGCGATTGAGATCGCCTGCTGTCGGCCGCACTTCGATATCACAATGGCCATGGAAAATCCTGCAGCAGTTGCTGAGAGGGTAAAAAAAGCAGGCCTGAAAGTCTCAGCCCTTTCGCTCAGCAATGACTTCACCACGCCTGGAACTCTTGTCCAGCAGCTTAAAGACGCTGAAGTTTTTATGCGCCTGGCCCCGCTGTTCGACACAAAACTGCTGAAGCTGACTCCCGGCCCGCCCAGTTCTCTTGAAGCAACGGAGCAAAACTGGAACTGTCTGGCAGAAGCTGTCAAAACTCTTACCCCGCTGGCAAAGACACTCGGCCTGAAGCTGGCCTTTGAGACGCATATGAGACAACTCACCGACACGCTTGCATCTACCCAAAGACTGCTGGATATGACTGATGATACGGTGGGCCTGACGGTTGACTTTTCAAATCTTTCCTTTGCGGGCGAAAAAATGCCGGAAGTTTTCAAACGCCTTGCCGGCAGAATATACCACACCCACATCAAAAACGGATACATTGATTCCCAAGGCGGATGGCACTTCGGACCTCTGAATGAGGGAATGACGAACAATGCCGAAGTTATTGCACTGCTCAAAAAAATGAATTACACAGGCTTCCTGTCCCTGGAGTGTCTGGGCGCCGACGCAAAGGAAAAACCCATCGAAACAGTTCAAAGAGACCTGAGAATACTTGGAGAATACATTGAAAGCGAAGATTAAAAAAGTTCACGAAGTCAAAGGCGTTCAGCAAAAAATATCAGAACTCATCCTCGGCACAGCATTTTATAATTTTGACCAGCAGGACATATGGTTTGATATTGCCGATGAATATCTTGCTTCCGGCGGAAACACCCTTGACACCGCATACCATTACAATGACAGTGAAAAGGTCGTTGGCAAGTGGATGAGCAGCCGCGCCAAAAGGCAGGACGTCGTAATCGTTACAAAGGGTGCGCACATTACAGATGAAATCTCCGCAAAGGAGTTTGACAGAATCATAAAAAAAGAGTTCTCCGCCAGCCTGGAAAATCTTGCCACAGATTACATCGACATATATATGCTGCACCGCGATATTCCTTCGGTTCCTGTCGAGGCTTTCATCGACAGTATGAACGAGTTGCTGGACGCAGGGAAAATAAAATCCTTTGGCGCCTCCAACTGGGATTATACTCGCATTGACAGGGCAAACGAATATGCCCGCCAACAGTCAATGGAAACTTTCGCCGTGGTCAGCAACAATCTTAGCCTGGCCGTTCCTCTTGAGCCTTTCTATGAGGGACTGCTTTCTGCACACGGAGAAGGAGAACAATGGCACAGCAAAAGAACGGACACGCCGTTAATTTCATGGTCGTCCGGGGCAAGAGGATTTTTCGCAGGCATTATCACACCCCAAATGCGAGACAGTATCGAAACCATTACGGATTCTTTCATAGTGAGAATGCTGGAAGTTTACGGCTCAGATGAAAATTTCCAAAGGCTCAAAAGAGCCGAGGAACTCGCAAAAAGCAAAGGCGAATACTCCGCCGTTCAGATGGCCATCGCCTGGGCCTTGGCAAGGCCGTTCCCTGCTATTCCAATTGTTGGCCCTCGAACAAAACAGGAGTTGCTCTCCTGCATCGAAGCGGCGTCAATCAATCTGACAGAATCAGAGCTTGCCTGGCTGAATCTTGCCAGTGATGAAAAATAAATATTCCGTGTGAATCTATTTTTTAACGTTGCCGGCCAGCCAGCTAAGGCAAGGCAGGTATAATATTTCATGGCCGCCCTGAAAAATCGTTATCCTGGCGTTGCCTGACTCTCGGCGGAAGAGCACTTTCTTATCGCTATACAACGGGTCAGAAATTTCAGAAACCAATTCCGGCGGAACCTCTTGCTTTGTAACAAAATAGTCTATTTGCTCCTGCGATATCTTATCAGTCTCGGCGGCAAGTGCGTTAAACGCATTCAGAGAATGGCTGATATAAACACTGCCGGCATACCCGTCATGAATACCAGTGTTAATATCAAGGGGAACGTTTTTCGCATTCGCCAGGTATGTTATCGCAGAGCGCTTTCTGCATTGCTCCTCTGCCTGTGAACCATCGACTGGCTCTCCGCCGCAGGACCAGGCAATATGTTTATAGTAATTGAGATCATTTTTTTTACATTCATAATACCACGCCTTCAGGTCAGATATAGAGGCCCACGCAGAAGCGGCCGCCCATATTTCAGACGCACGCCCAGCCATCAGCAAAGTCGCATAACCTCCGCCAGAGACGCCGGCCAGGTAAATTCGCGAAACATCAACATTGGCATTTGCCTTTGCATAGTCAACCGCACTGATTACATCCTGCACTGCAAGTTCAGAGCCGGTAGCCTCAGGCCGATAGTTAGGCCCGCGAAAATCAGGATAAATAAACGCCCAGCCGTTCTCAACGCACCAGTGAGCATAAGGGGCTCCAAGGTCGCTCTCGCGATATCCAGACGACCAGTTATGCAGCCCCACCAACAACGGAACAGGATTATCCTTATCGGGACAATAAAATTGTGCTGGCTGATCGTTATTATCGGCGGAACTGAGATATTCTATTTGGCGAACATTCTCATCCCAGCCCCCGGAGCCAGAAACATCTTCCGAAACTCTCGCTCGATATATATCATTGCTTTCCATTTCAGCAAAATAATCAATTACTCCCCAAAAAACAACAACAATTCTCCCCCCTTTATTATTGAAAGTGTTTATAACGACTTAATCAGTATTGACAACGCGGCAAAAAAAATGCAGTAAAATATATAAAAATTTGTGAGTTAGAAAATTGCTGTACTTTGTGTACAAGGCCTGAAAATGCATCCTAAGCTCCTTAGGAGAGATAATAGAGCTTTTTGCGATCTATTAATTATACCCTTTAACTTGACAGCCTAACCCTTTTTAGGGTAGAATAAGTGGAAGTAGTAATCTGCTGGTGTCTGAAGAAGGAGTCGCCAGTTGGGTAAAGTAGAGTGAGAAACCATATTTTTTTTTAGAAGGAA
>CAZOPG010000219.1:0-4166 GCA_964581585.1 uncultured Planctomycetaceae bacterium
ATCATATACAGGCAAAATATGACGTGATAAAGTCATATGATACTGAACGTCCTGTAGTGGCGATACATTTTGGTCATACTTATACTGTCACGCCTTATCTATGGCCCAGACGGCACGTTGACATTATGTCGTTTGATCCTTATTATATTCATGCAGTTGAGTTTAGCGGCCCTCTTTGGGAATCGGTCCAAAATATCAAATATTACTTGGAGATTGCAGATGGAAGGGATATGGGCCCTATTTTTGCCACACCGCAGGCGTTTGATCTGGGCTTTCGGCACCTTGGCACCCGTGCCGAGATGCGTTATGTAATGCTCGGCACGATCACTTATGGTGCAAGGGGGCTGTTCTTTCATCACTGGGATCCTTATCCCCATATGGATCCTGAAGTAAAAGCTGCATGGCGTACGACGGTCATAAAGCCTATTATAACCGAGATCAGAGCTCTGGAATCAGCTATCTTGTCAAACTCAACGGTCGTTACAGTAACCAGCGATCATGACACTGACACGACAGGGCATCAAATTGAAGATGCCGGATACCTCTTCGGCCAGGACGATGATTACGGCTATTTGATAGTTGTCAACAATACGCCGGACCCATGCACTTTTACTCTTAATCTTGAAGGTGCAGGCTTACTTGATGCAGTCTATTCAGGCGATGTTAATGTCCCTGTAATGTTTGAATCCAGAAATGTGTTGATGGAGGAAGACTCTCCGGGAAAGTGGACCATTCAGGACGATTTTAACTCCTTTGATGTCCATATTTATCAACTCTACGCTGTTCCCAAACCGGCGACAACACCCAGCCCTGCTGATACTGCCACTGGAACAAGCGTGGCTTCAGATATAAGTTGGACAGCAGGTATCGCCGCAGATTCACATGATGTCTATTTCGGTACAAATTTAACAAATGTAACCGATGCCAATCACAGTTCGAGCGAGTTTGAAGGTAATCAGTCCGGTGTAACGTACGACCCAGGCGTTTTGTCTGCAAATACCACATATTACTGGAGAATTGACGAAGTCCTTGAAAGCGACACTGTCATAAAAGGTGACATCTGGAGCTTCACTACCGAGGACGCCTATAGAATTACTGAGTACTATCTAACCACCAGTGATTTTACAGGCACAACTTATGATTTGACATTGGACCAGGATTTGGCTGATGACTATATCATCTTTGTACGAGGCTCAAAGGTTGGCGACAGCCAGAGTTATCCGGACAATGACTATGCCCGCGTTTATGAAGTTCCCAGTGGCAAGGGTGAACTTGGCGATTCAGGTTCAACCGATGTCATTGCCTTATCACGACATGTTGCTGATGTCGATTGGGAAGGTGTAGTAACGGTCATAGAGTGTCGACAAGGTGACAATCCGAATCCGGCAGGCTTTAAGCTGCTTGACATCGTTGAGACCTCTTTAACAAGCACCAGTGGAACCGATACAAGCGGTACAGCCTGGAGCGATATGAATCAGGTTGTCCTGTTTGGAAGTTATCGTGGCGGCGGAGCTGAATTCGAAGCGGATGCAACCGATTATGATCAGGGTGTCTCTGTATTTACAAGACTGTATCCGTCCAGCTCAGATACCATCAACTGGACACGAAATGCTGGCGGCGAAACACTCAAGGATGCTACCATGACAACGTTTGTTGTCGAATGGGGTAGCGAGTGGGACGTTCAGCATGTATACCTAACGGACAGCAATGGCGGTGACATGGTTGATTCTACCAGTGAGTACGGCACTGCTGCAATATCCTCTGTTGCCCGTGATAATACCTGGGTCTGGGCGACTGGAAACCGTGCCGATGCCGGCATTGGTGATAGTGCAGAGGCCTGTGTTGTAACTCTTGGCGATGGTGTTAACCAGAACACTAACGAAACCTCGGTCGCTGTAGGGTCTTACTATACAGATACTTACTACTTTGATGTCTATACTATGACGCATTCTGCTCTTGCAGTTGACTATCGCTTCAAAGCTGATGGAGATACCACCGGCCTTGATATAGCAGTTACAGTGGATTCAGCAACAAGCAGAAAGCGTTTCGGCTGGAATTACAATACCTGTGATGGCGCTGGAGCTAAGCATCCTCGTGAGCGGTTCTGGTCGAGATATACTGCCGACACGATGGTTACGATCAGCCGTGGATATGACGGTCAGGAATTTGCTGCCTGGGTACAGGGAATTGACTTTGATGGACTTGATTAACAACCTGATATTACGGAACATTAGTTTTTAAGTGTTTTTAAGCGTGGTGGTCCTTGTGGCCGCCATGCTTTTTCATCAGGGTATAACATATCATTATCTCGAAAAAAGAATCGTGGTTCAATGTGTAGTTGTCAAGCGTTCGTAGGACCGTTTAAAAGCGGTAAAATTTTCAATATTGCTCTTTGAAAAATAAATAAACATGCAGGTTTCAGTGATCAAAAGTACTCGTGCATATCAATTCAATGAAAATGTAAGAGCAGGGGGCTTAGCATGTGAGATATTAATAGACTTTTCCCATGTTAAGCCAAAATCAAATTGAGAAATAGGACTGCAAAACTATGCAGCTTTTTTCAACCGATAGCCCATAATCCGAGTTTGACGAAAGTAGTGCTGTTCTATATCACATGGAACTGTTTTAGCATTATGCTGGGGCTTGTCAGGCTTGTTGTCATAATACACATCATCAGGTCGAATTCTATCTAAGGTCATATGTGGACGCCAACTGTTGTACCAGAGTTCAAATTCGTTACACAGCTCGGTCAGATGATCAATACCTTTGACAAAAGTTGCTCGTTTTAACCACTCATATTTTAGAGTTTTATTCACCCTTTCTGTTACAGAAATAGAACCATGTTTTCCAACTGCGCCAAGACGAGGTTTTATATTATATGTGTCCAACAGTTCTGCAAAGACTTCACCTGTAAAGACATGAGCCTGATCCGAAATTATATGTTTCGGTGGGCCGTGTTTTTCAATAGCACTTTCCAGAGCATTATTAATCCATCCGGCATTGGGGCCTTCCAGTGGAACGACAGCCACCACTTTACGCGAGAAATGGTCAATGACCACACAAATATGGATGGGCCATAATCCCCAGCAAAATACCGCTGTGGTATCAATGGACCAAACATGATTCGGATGCCAGGCGGGGATTGATCGTTCTTTTGTGTCTTCGGGTTTGTTTTGCTTAGCTGATAATTCATGAGCTTTTCGAGGTTTGGGCTTATTGAGAATATTACGTACTGTGGAAGCTGAAATGAAGATATTAAGTAATCCCAGTTGGTTTGCGATTCTAATCCGGCCCCAGTTGACATTGGCCAGGTAACTTATATATTGATGTTTTTTGCTCTTACCGGCACTATCTGGCTTGGTGGTGCCGGCTCTGCAATTATCGGAGGGCTTTACTGGAAAAGAGGTACCGCGGCCGGTGCATGGACGACACTGATTGTTGGTTCATCACTCGGAGTGTTAGGTTTTATAGGTATGAATTACTGGGCCAGTTGGATATATCCGATGCTTGAACGTTCGCCGGCAGTGCTTGCATCTGTAACAAAGGTTATTGAGGGAATTTCAAGTCCGTTTGAGCCAATTGTCCTTTGGCGTGTTACGCCGGACAAATTCCCGATCAATGGACGGGAGGTTTATTTTCTCACGGTTATATCAGCGATTCTTTCATATGTGGTAGTGTCATTGCTTACCTGTCGTGAACCTTTCAATATGGAGCGTATGCTTCACCGGGGCAAATACCGCCGAAAAGACGATCTATCCGCTCCGATCAGCAAACCTCCTCGCTCGTTCAAGGCTTTTCTCAAGAGCACCCTCGGAATCGACGCGCAGTTCACCAAAGGAGATAAGATTCTATCCTGGTCGGTGTTTATTTATCTATTCTGTTGGAGCTTTGGATCACTACTGGTTATCATGATTTGGAACCTGGTATTTGGTTTATGGCCTGCAAAGTGGTGGGCAAACTGGTTCTTCATAAATAACATAGTTATAGCATTTGTGATCGGCTTGGTTTCTACTGTCTGGTTTACGATAGGCGGCACAATGGGTCTGAGACAAATGTTCAAACGCTTGGCAAAACATGAGCAAAACAAGCTTGACGATGGACGCGTCATAGGCCACGTAAATGTGGACGACATCGAGTTGGTAGAAGAGATCGATCATACGCATATT
>CAZOPG010000220.1:0-4151 GCA_964581585.1 uncultured Planctomycetaceae bacterium
ATGCCAAAATTGCCTTCTGGATTAAGGATGAGAATTCTTTTTTGGATTTGAATCAATCTAATTCCGCTGTCTGGGAGAATCTGCCCGGCTTTGGCAGGGACAAAAGAGCTTGTATCCAGGATTGGATCGACGCGGACTCTGATACCAATCCAGACGGGGCCGAGACGGATCATTATGAACGGCTGGAAGTTCCTTATGCCTGCAAGAATTCCTCTCTTGTCTGTCTTAAGGAACTTCTGTTTGTAAAAAATATTTCGAGAAATGACTATTCTAGAAATGTTTTAAATGATGATTTAGCTCAGCAGTTGTCATTGATAGAGACTTTTACTACTTTCGGCCGGGAGACAGTGAATATCAATACAGTCTCAGGTTTGATTCTTTCGATACTGCCCGGCCTTGACCAGCAAACTGCTGATATCGTTCTCTCCTTGCGTGCAGGGCCGGATGGAGTGGAAAATACCGATGATGACAGGGTATTTGAAAAGGCTGGAGATATTTTGCAAATAGAAAGTCTGACCGAATTTCAGAAAGAGCTTCTAACCCAGTATTGCTGTTTCAATTCAGATACGTTCAGGGTATTCAGTTATGCGACAGTAAGTAAACAGACCTGTTTGCTAATGGCAACTGTCAGAGTAGCGAAAAATAAATCGGAAGTTGTTTGTGTTGAGAGACTGCTTTGATGAAATATATCAACAAAACCAAGTGGGCATCAGCAAAGATAACTACCGCAGGTTCGGTGATATTGTGTTTGAAATCTGCGAGCGAGTCATCTTGTCTTTATTTTGAGAACACTGAACAACTCGCAGAAGCTATAAGAAAAAAACGAATTCATGTTAAAAACTGGATCGTTTCGGTGCCGGACAGTTTGTGCATCACAAAAACCATAGATTTGCCAGCCAGTGATATCGGCCAGGCTTATAAGATGCTCGAATTTGAGCTTTCTTCATATTTGCCCCTGCCGACAGAAGAGCTTGTTTACGGCTGCCTGGGGGTGAGTAAAAATGACAATCTTCTGAAGGTTTCGGTATATACCTTGAAATTAAAAACTCTCAAAGGTATCCTGGCGAAATTCAAATCTTTCGGCATTAGCCCTTCAAAGGTGATGGTCGATTCGGTCGCCATTCAAAGCTGGTTTAGTCAGGATAGAAATAACGGTTCCGGTCAAATCGATCTCCTTTTTGGAAATAAACATTTGTTTATCGCAGCTGCCAAAGACGGCAGTTTTCCGATGCATCAGGAGATTTCCCTTCAGGGCAGCAGTCTTGAAAGCCAAAGAGAACAGGTAACGGAAGAAATAAGCTATCTCGTAGCAGAGATTTCTGCGGACAAAAAGCAATCGGTCTTAAAGATCGCTGCAAAGAATGACATCCAGCCTGAAATGAAGAACTGGTTCAAAGAGAAATTCAAAACAATAGCGTTTCCAAAACTGCCTGAATTAAATTCTTTTGCCAAAGGATGTTCTCCTGAAAATGACTTTACGTTTGAATCTATTGTAACAGACGGACTTCTAAAGGCTGGGGAAGATTCTGATTTTATGTTCCTGAACCTTCTTCCTGGAAATGTTCTTAAAAGAGCTGGGCAAAAACAGCTTATTACAAATGCTGTCGTAACTTCTGTACTTGGTGTTTTTGTGGTTTTGTGCTTATGGCTCAATTTTGCCGTTATGAATTGGCGAACTCAGCGTGCCTGCCAGAGGATATCGAAAGAGATCGCACCTATAAAACACATTGCCTCCGACGTTGAAAGTAAACGGCAGAAGGTCAAGGCCATACAGGCTCAACTATCTAATCGCCGGCAGATAAGCGATATCTTTTCGCAGCTTTACAAATACAGCCCTAAACAGATATCGATAAGCCAGATGAACTATTCATTGAAAGCCGATACCGTCTGTTTGGACATCAAGGGACAGGCCGATACGCTTTCCAGCGCTTTTGAGTATTCAAATGCGATGAAGGATTCCGGTCTTCTAAACAATATTCAAATAATCAATGCGCAGCAAATTCCAAAACCTGGCGGCAGTATTGTAGAATTCAAGGCTGAATGCACAATGAGGGGAATCTGACCTTATGGGATTGAAGGATTCAAAAAAACGTGAAAAACTGCTGGCTATAGTTACCGCCGCTATTTTGGGCTCAATATTTTTATTTACTATCATTATCGATCCACAGCTTAAAAAACACAACGCATTATCCAGCCGGCTTTGCCAACTTCAACTGGAGCTGACCATGGCCAGGGGCAATCTGTTGATAAAGGATCGCATAGAAAAAGCCTATGCTCAGATAGAGCCCCTGATAGCCGAACAGGGCAGTCAGCAGCAGATATCTGATTTCACACGCCTGCTCGATCAGATATATTCAAAGCTCAATTTGAAAATAAGGTCGGTAAAGATACTTCCTGTCGCCAATGAAAACTATTATCGCAAACTTACGATAAGAATTGAGATGAAAGGATTCGTGAAGGATTTTCTTAAGTTCATAGAGGCGGTAGAACTGCATACAGAACCCATAAGGATAGAACAGTTCAACCTAACAGGCCAAGAGGCCAAGGATACCGTTATGGCATCGATGATTATAAGCAAAGTTGTATCTGTAGAAAATGGGCCGGCAGGGGAAATATGATTAGCAGATTCATTGAAAATATTGTCAACCGCTTTGGAGTATGGCGAACTGTTCAGGCATCTCTGGCAGGATGTGCTGTGATATTATTTACAGTGGTGGTTTTCCGATTATTTGTTCCGATTTATATGGAGCGGGCAGACAGTCAGGCGAATATTCTTTCAGAATTAGCCGTCTCTGAAAATATTTTTGAATTGCTTGACGAGAACAAGGACAACAAGCGACAAGCTATTGTATATCGGCCAGGTATGTTCAGGCCGGCAACCGGTCTTCGAGACAAACCTCTTGCTAACAGGACGATCGAACGAATCAAGGATCAGTTGAAACTCAAGTGTGTAATGGAGATGAACGGCCAGCCCGTAGCCTATATAAACATTCAAGGTACAGGTCTAAAAAAATGCCGCGTGGGTGATAATATAAACGATCTGTTTATCGTATTGGATATAAACAAGCAGAACAAAAGTGTGGAAATTTCGATCGTGGACCACAAAGTAACCTTACATTTATAAAGAGGCAATTATGTTAAAAAAAACCATAAAAGAATTGATAATTGTTACAATACTGATCGCTGCTTTAACTTCTCCGGCTATGGCAGAAGATATAGAAAGCCTTAACTTCGATCCTTTTGCCAGCCAGGAAAGCCTTATGGCAAAGAGCAATGAATCAGATTCCGGGCCTGTCATTCCACAGGTCGAATTTAATAACAATGACATTTCAATGGCCTTTCAGATAATCAGTGATGCTACCGGATGGAGCATCTTTCCGACATCTGAGGTGAGCAGGGCGAAAATAAACCTATGGGCAAAAGAGATATCGGCCAAAGAACTGCTCGATACCATCGTAACTCTGACGGGCTTTATTTATTATCGCCAAGGCAATGTAATTACAGTTATGACCTACGATGAATACATGCAGTATCACGGCCTTGCCAAGCAGGTACTTGAACTGAAATTTGCCACAGCGGTTTCTGTCGATTCTGTAGTAAAACCATTTCTGACAAAACTCGGAAAAACGGTTGTTCACAAAGAAACCAATACTATTGTAATATACGAGGCCGATACCAATCTGGAATTTATCGAAGTGATAATAGAAAAACTCGACAGTCCGGCAGAAAACATCATAGTTGAAGTTGTGAATCTTAAGTACGCTGATTGTGAGGATCTGGCGAAAATATTGCAATCGGTCCTTTCCAGTCAGAAAAACAACCAGCGAAACAAAAGCACTCTCAGCTCTGCCGATCCTAATGAACCAAATGAATTAATTGTAAATTTTCCTGATGAGTCGCCGGAAATTCATGCTGTGATCTCTGCCAATCAGTTGGTAATTGTGGGTACCAGAACAGATGTTGAGAAAGTCAAGCGTCTTATTGGTATGGTCGATCTGTACAGCAAAAACATGGTGCTGGAGGTGATCGATTTAAAATACGCTGATTCAGAATTGCTTGGGGAAAAACTTAAACAATTATTTTCCGAAGAGAATACAAACTTGAATTTTAATTTGAAGCGCAACGCTTCGCTGTTTTTATCAGCCCGCTTT
>CAZOPG010000221.1:0-4143 GCA_964581585.1 uncultured Planctomycetaceae bacterium
CATGAGGTGTTATGGAGCGGATAAATAATGTTGCGCTTCAGATTAAAATTTGGGACCAATTCGTAGCCCGAGTTTGTACTGCTCCGGCAAAAGTGCCTGTGCTTGTTCTTGGGTAAATTTTTCAGTAATTTCTGGGAAGCTTTTTTCTGATGACTTATTGAACGCCTTTATCTCAGAAAGAAGGGATTCGTTATTTCGAGCTTTCTCCAGTTCATCGCTGCATTTAGTGCACTCTTGAAGGTGATTCTCAAATTCAGCCAATTCAGAACCTTCAAGTTGGTCTTGGATGTAAAATTCTATTTTTTTGACATCAGGGCAGGACATCTCTACTCCTCTTGGTTGCCACCTTCAAACTCACTACCTAACTCATGCATTTTTTTTAATACACGGTGTTTGGCAATAAACACAGCGTTTCGGGATATATTTAATTTTTCGGCAACTTTGGCAGCAGGAATATCAAGTAATGCGTAAAGCTCAAATGCTTCAAAAACCTTTGAATCAAACTCTGTCTGTACCTGCTCAAGGCAATGTGCCAGTACCATTCGACGCCATTCTGTATTCCAGGTATGCTTGACGGCATCTTTGTCTTCTATCAAATCCCAGAATGATATCTCATCAGTTTTGTCCTTAATCAATTTTTCACGAGGTAGGCGTTTCCGAAAATTCTACATAACATTTCTGGCTATACCAAACAGCCAACTGCTCAACCGCCCCCCGTTTCTTTGATATTTGCCTGCTCTAAATGCTTTTACAAATTCCTTGAGTGTCGTTTGGGCGGCATCCTCTGCATCAGTAGCTGATAAGCCTAATCGTTTGCCAAAACTAACTAAAACTGGGTTAAAATGACCCACAAAGTTGCACCAGACCTCTCCATCGTTGGAGTTGCTTAAGTCGTCTAAAGCAATTGTGGTTGTAATCCAGTCCATTTTTCACATCTCTTTGTATATAAAACATCAATGGTAGCCGAAAACCTGAGAAATATCAACCTTCGATTCAATCTCTGATTACTGTTATAAAATGTAATATGGGCGTGGTGTTTTATGGCAACCATGCTGTAAACCGATATAAATACAATAGTTCTGGAATTAAAACAATTGCAGGCTCTATGGATTTTGTGTATATTAAAATCACTGAACGACATTAAAATGAGAGATTTTGTCATATGTCTGATATTTTAAAGAAAATGGGAATTACACGGAAAAATCTTGGCCAGATATCGCAAAAAATTCTGCCGATACTGATTAAAATTCTGTCCATAATTCCAAGTCCCAGACGACACCCGAAAGCGTATATTATTACTGCAATTTCACTTGTCGGTTTTGTTGTTCTGGCGACAGGGCTAATCTTCTTAGAAATGCAAAATGGCCATTCCCGTGGAATTACCTCAGTTTGTTTTTCTCCGGATGGAAAGCTGGTTGCCTCAGTAGACTGGGACTGCACTATTCGTTTTTGGAATATTGACACTAAAGTGAGCAAACGGATAGAGCTAAATAGAGGGCGGAAAATAAAGTCTATAACTTTTTCACCTGATGGGGAAAAACTTTTTTCTATAACTGATCGTAGCATTGATACTTGGCATACAAAAAATAAATGTCATTTACAAACCCTGGATACCGGAGAATACTGCAATACCTGTTTTGATGTTTCTTCGGATAATCGTTTATTGGCTACAAGCTATAAATATCATGCTATTAAAGTGCTTGATGCACACAGTGGCGAATGTTTTAAAATTCTGGGAGGACATTATGGACACGTTACATCTGTTAAGTTTTCTCCCGATAATAAGATAATTGCATCGGCAGACGATCAGGAGACCGTTAAACTCTGGAGTATTGACACAGGTGCTTGCCTTAAAATAATTGATAATTTTTCAAGAGGGATTCAGTGCATTTGTTTTTCTCCAGATAGTAAACATATTGTTTGTGCGGAAAAATATGGACAGACTACGATTTGGGGTGTGCAAACAGGTAAATTGCTTAAAAAGTTAAATGGCATAGGTTCAAGTAGTGCTATAGCCTTTTCTCCGGACGGACAAACTATTGCTTCAGCATGCGGCTTTAGGGCTATCAAAATAATAGATGCTAAAACCGGAGAAGTTGTTCAGTCCCTCGAAGGACATTCCGATGATATAACTGCAATAGCTTTTTCCCCCGATGGGAGATTTCTTGCTTCCGGCAGCGATGATACCACTGTTAGGATTTGGAATGTAAAAACGGGTCACTGCCTAAAGAAATTCGGAAGTTATTTCGGGGCTCTTTATGATCGTCATTTTCGATAATTGTTTCACTTTCACATATATAAAAATAAATCATTGTATGGAACTAAGAAGATATATTCTTATGCGTCAGGCTAAGAGGGAAAGGTATTTATTGATGTAGAAATATGCATTGCCATTTGTAATTATGCAACAAGGGAATTATGTGCCTGAAATCTGACAATCACGACAAAGTCAAGAATGCTATGCATAAGCTCCAGCAAATCGTTGCTAAAGAGGAGCATCAAACAAGGCACAAACAGGTAATCATAACAATAAGCAGTATAAGTATTATTGTTATGATAATCGGGACTAGCTTGGTTTGGTCTGGATGGAGCAACCGAGAGCACTTAAAAACATCTAATAATTATTTGTCGAAGGAAAAGTTTGATAAAGCCCGTCAAGAATTAGCAGAATGCGGTTGGTTTCTAGTAACTGGAAAAAATGAACTTATCAAAGAGATTGATAATGCACAATACAATTGGCTGTTACAGCATGTTGATTATTTGTCAAAGAATAGAAAATATGATGAAGCCGTCGAAGCGTTAAATAGGGCCAGTGAAATAAAACATGATCATACTAAGCTAAAACCATTAATCGATGCTATGGTTAAAAAAGCATCCTTGGAGAAGCAAAGACGAAGGGACGAGGCCAGTATAATTAAAAAAGGGTGGGTAACAAGTCGAGGCCCGGCAAATTATATCCCTTGGAATGATCCGCCCTGCAACTACGTACTAACTCATGAAACAATTGGTTCATCAAATGATGCAAAGGGTGACCTTTCAGTGGTCTTGTTAGCTGAACGGTTACCAAATAGAGATTTATTATTTCTTAATAGAAGTGACGGTAGATTTATTCGTGCTAAAAGGGGTGAGGGCGGGTTTTATTGTGGTAGGCTTGAGTTTGATGATGCTCCTTTAGGAACTAGACAGAGCATCGAAATGAAAAGTAAGAATGGGAGAATATATGAGCTTTGTGTTATGTGGACAAAGTTAAATCGTGATAACAATGGAAATCTTAACTCAGCAAAGTTCTACTATGAGATTCGTCGTAAGCAGTAACATTTGTAGAATTTGGAATTTATACACAGTTGTCAACTATCTTGTGAACGAATTGATTCCATACTCTTTTTGGGGGCTACAATTGTTACGTGGGGATATAAAGCATTGTTTTACGCTTGGCGTTTACAAAATTTATCAGCATTGAATCCTTTTCCTTAGAACTTGTTTTTGCATCTCGAAAACCAACACATCTTTCAGCTAATTTTCGCAAAGCATTTTCAAAACGAGTGGAGATTTTCCAGCCATATTGACCACCGTATCGGCGATTGAGATAACTGACATGTTCTATCAATCCGAGCCTTGATAGCTTCGCCCGGGTTCTTTGTAATATCCTGCGTGAGATATCATATTGGGTTTCAAGTCTAGCCATGTTTGGCATTAGAAGATTAGTCCACTTCAATTCAAACAATATACACATTGCTGCGTGCTGCTGATTGCGATTGCCAGGGAAAAGCATTTCAACCAAGTCTGAGTAATCGGAGATATCTTTCCTGTGATTGAAGTTGATTTTTGTGTATTTGACCATTTATATTTCCACCCCGGTTTATTTGTACAAAATATGGGCTTGGCCGCGGGACATTGTGGTCAAGTCCATGTTAAAAAAAGTGGGACCTGTTTTTATAATTTTTGGTTTGCACCAAAAAGTGGGTTATCGCGGGATTTGGGCACACGGGAGGGCAGATTGAACGGGAAGAACGGGTTTTCCGATGGGCTTTACTATATGAATCGACGATGCCGTTTCGGAGGGTAAAAAACTTGTCAATCAGATATGATGCTTGAATTTTAATTTGAAGCGCAACGCTTCGCTGTTTTTATCAGCCCGCTTTA
>CAZOPG010000222.1:0-4113 GCA_964581585.1 uncultured Planctomycetaceae bacterium
CGAACCAGTGACCCTGGGCTTATGAATCCCATGCTCTAACCAGCTGAGCTACGCCGCCAAAAATCATAAACCATATAATATAACCACCTCTCAAACATACTGTCAATCCTTTTTTACCCTCAATTCCGGCACAAAATATACGCCTATTCCAAGTTATGCTAATGCTATAGCATTTAATTCTTGGAAAATTAAGCAGTTATGCTACACTTTGCTGACGGAAAATGTAGTCAACTTGATTGAGAGAGTGGTATGTCAGAAAAAATTTTCATCGACGCGGTTAATTCTAAAAAAACGCCAAGAGCCGCTATTGGTTCCGGGACATCTATCGTTACAAGGGAACTTATGGACATATCCAAGAGTTATTTTCCGGATGCACATCACGACCCGGAGGTGATGGCAAAGCTTGCCATGGCCGGACACACTATCCTTGGCTATGATGTGGTTATGCCTTTGTTTTCGGTGTGGCATGAATCCGCTGCGATTGGCTGCAAAGTTAATTGGGGCGATAGCGGCCATATGCCGGACAGCAGAGGGCATATATGGAATACTGTCGATGAGATAAAGGTAGAAAAAGATTTTCTAAATGATCCTGCCGCAAAAACACCACTCAAAGCAATTTCCATTTTGAAGAAAGAGCTTGGAGGTGATTGTGCGGTTTGCGGAAAAGCTTTTGGCCCATGGACGCTCGGTTATCACGTTTTTGGGGTTGAGGACTGGCTGGTATTGGCAATGCTTAATCCGGATGAGATTAAAAAGGCGATTGAAATACTAAAGCAGGTAACAATCTGGTATGCCCAGGCCCAGGTTGATGCAGGAGCCGATTGCATTTTATTAGGCGACCATGCGACGCGCGATCTTTGCGGGCCGGAGATGTATAGAGAATTTTTATTGCCAGCACACCGCGAACTCGCCGAAGAGATATCATGCCCGATTATTTTACATATTTGCGGAGACACTAAAGATCGCATTGAATATATCGAACAGTCAAATATCGCCTGTTTCCATTGGGATACGAAAAGTGGTTCTCCGAAAGATATCAGAGATGCCGCGGGGCAGAGCCTCTCTCTTATGGGCGGCATTTCAAATATTGACACCCTTCTAAATGGAACGGTTGAAACAGTCAAGGAACAGGCCGTCTCCGCTGTAAAGGCAGGGATCAATATTGTCGGACCCGAATGCGCAGTTCCTCTTGGCGTAAAAGTCGAAAATCTAAAAGCAATAACAAAGTATGTGAAAGAAACTCCAAATTCTTACAATAGCAATTAACCACATTCTTCGTAAGCGGCTACTGCTTCAGCAAGACACTTTTGAACGTGCCCCATCGTTCGCTCAAGCTGATATTTGTCGTGCAGCTTTATCATAATGGAAATTGCGTTAAGCTTTGTCGCCGTAAAAAACCCGATCGAGGTCGTATAGCCTGTTTGGCGATTAGTAGGCTCGCCTTCCGGCACAAAGTCAGGCATCGCAGTTAGCCTATCCTCAAAGTTCGCCCACAAACGCTGAATAGCAGGGTTGGAAACAAGACATTTGTCATATCGTAGGAGTACATGAGTTTGCCGCGCTCTGCACGTCCAATTATTAGAATGCCATTCGATAAACAGCCACGGCCTTTTGCTTTGCAGATAGTTCCACAGACCGGCAACCTCCACCGAAGCATCGGCCCTGCCGGCCACTGCTCTGTCCGCTTCAAAATACGGAAAATTTCCCTTCGCATCGCTTACGCCATAGCCCATGACCGTACCGTCAGGATTCGTATGTGGAACCAGGCACACACGATGCTTTGATAGAATTTCTTTTGCGTGATCACTGCCGGAAACGAGAAAATCAAGAATAGCCCGGCAGGCCCAGTGTCCCATTTCGGAAGGTTGCGGCGTCTGAACACAAACAATTGTAGGAGCGTTTTCTTTTTTCAGTCCCAGCTCAATTGCCCAGATATCACGTCCCTGAGCACTTTTGCCGATACTTATCAGATTAATTTTTGGGTTATTGCCAGCAATATCCTTCAGATACTCTGTCATTTCAGTGTACGGATACCAGTGAAAACTGCTAATATATATTGCCGGGTCCGCTTCGCTGTCGGCAGGGAGCTCTAACTCAAAAACCATTGTTTGCTTATCTTTCGGCTTTAGAATTTTTTCTTCCGGCAAATGAGACCATGTTTCGCCGCGTTTAAGGATAACATGCCTATTAACCTGGTCATCCGGTCCGCCGTCGGCAAAAATCTCCCGGCCACCCTTAATTTCTATGATAACTGAACGCCAGCTGTCAAGCTTGTTCAAAACTGCAACGCAGAAATAATAACCCTGATTCGAAAAACTGTGTTCGCCCGGCTCAGGCTCGATTTCTATAAAATATCGCTCCGGCCCCACTTTGCGAAAATTATAACCGTTTCCACACTCAAAATTGCTGGCCAATACGATCTCATCATCTTCATATGTCATGCCCTCAAGAGCAGATCTCGATCTATCCCAAATCGGCTTATATATTTTTTCCTTCATAACTAGCAGTCCTGTTACACTTCTCTAAATTCATTTTGTGAGAAAATATCTATTCAGGATAGAATTGTCAAGAAAATTACATGTCTTCTTAACCCAAAATTGGATTGGCCGCAAAGGTGGTAAAATTAGTCTCCCTGATTCGTGTCAAAGGCTGGGCAACAACACAATTCCTCTTTGAGTACCCGAAAAAACTTATCTTTAGCTTGGCGTTCAATCCATGGCTTATGTCCACAGTTTTTTAGCGGGATAAATCGAAAACTCTTTAGAACGGCAGATAAAGGCTTTTGCACACCTTCGGCAGGATGAGGATCATAGTCGCCGTGGATTGCAACCACTGGACATTTTATATCGTTTCCGAGTTTCAGGAGTTTGCCACTGCTTCTCAGTTTTGCAGCTTCCGGCCACACACCTTGAAAAATATCAGCACCACAACAATCATTTTTTTCAGATTTGTCCACTTCCGCATCATACCCATCAGCTTTTGAAGCTAATGCTCCGAGTTTTGCAAATGCCGTGTCTTTGTCTTCGCTTGCGGGATCATCTAAAGTCCTGAAGATGGTTTCAAATTCCACTCTTTCTTCTTCGCTGAGACGGCTTAACCTGGTCTCTTGGATTTTTGCAGCATACTTTTCTTTATACGGACCACTTCCGACCAGAATGAGTTTTTTGATGAGTGCAGGATAACGAGCAGCAACAATAAAACTAAGCCAGGCTCCCCAGGAAAACCCTATCAGAGTAACAGGAAGGCCGCCATCATTTTCAAGAACCGTTTTTAATTCCTCGACCTGTCCTTCAAGTGACATAGCTGTTTGAATAGGCTCCAAAACACCCCAGCCGGATGCAAGTTCTCGCGCCACCGGCCCCATCTCTCCGCTCGCTCCCGGCCCGCCATGAATGACCGCAACGCCGAAAGGTGCCTTTCCATATTTTCTAAGGTTTTCCATACTATGACCAGACTCTCATACATTACCTCTCAAAGCTCTATTACTTGGCCGGTTTTTCTTGATTCTTCTGCAGCGAAAACTGACAGATGGGTTTTAAGGGTTTCCTGTACTCCGGAAAGTATTTTGCTTCGGTCGCCTGTTGCCACCGCTTCAACGAAACTTTTCATTATCCCATAATCGCCGCCGCCATGGCCGCTGGCAATTGTTCCGTCACTGTAGCCGAGTTCTACAACATTGGTCTCGTTGGTCAGGAAGTCAAAGTGCTCGATTGTTGAGCCATCACCGTATAATTGACCTCGCGTGCCGAATATGCGTGTTTTGCGATCGGAACCTTGACAAAAAGCAGTCATTGTAAAAACCGCTGTACTCCCATTTTCGAACAGTATATTTACTACTTGATGGTCAACAACGTCGTTATCACATTCGTAAGCGCACCGCCCATAAGGTCCTTCCTGCAGAGCTTTGGTAACACCCTCGATAGTCAAATCCGTAGTAAGAACATCTACCGGCCAACCAAAATTTCCCTGCTGTGCCCGGTCTAAATATATTTTCTTCGCCGAATAGGGACACTCAGTTTCACAGGAACAATCCAGACACCTCGAGGCGGCACCTTCCGGTTTGCATTCCTTTCGAAAATGCTTGAGATTACCAAAAGATGAAACCTTTTTGCA
>CAZOPG010000223.1:0-4097 GCA_964581585.1 uncultured Planctomycetaceae bacterium
AGGGGTATGTGATAGACATCTTGGCGGCACTTTATCTTTCCAGTTTATTAAAACCAATAATTATTCCAAAATCCAGGCGGACATGCCGAATTCAAACTACTGATCATTGATCTGTTCATCAGCTTCAAGCAAGTCCAACTCTGTCAGTACATTATAGGCGGCCTGCTGCTGAGCTTCCTTTTTGTTCGTTCCCCATGCACTGGGGTATCGATGCTCATTGATTACAACGGCGCATTCAAAACATTTATTATGGTCCGGCCCCTTTTCGTCAAGAAGCTCGTAAGCAACGGTCGTATTTAGCTGCTGCTGAACATATTGCTGAAGTACAGATTTGAAATTTTCCTGATGTTTTCGTGCATCAGCGTTTTCGATCAGCGGCCCGAAAACTCTCATCACAAATTCCCTGGCCCTGTCAAAACCCCCATCAAGATAGATTGCCGCGATGACCGCCTCCAGTACACCTGCTGCCAGGGAGCCGTTTATAGAACTACTTTTGGCCATTCCTGGGCCAACCCTTAATACCTCATTCAATCCCAATTCTGCAGCTATCTCAGCACAGGTCTTACGAGAGACAAGCTTACTTTTGATTTTTGTCAAATCTCCCTCAAGATAACTTTCGAATCGATCAAAAAGCCCTTCGCATACAACTACCGCCAAAATAGCGTCGCCTAAAAATTCCATCCGCTCATTGCTTTCGAGACGACTTTCCGCATCCGAGGCATGGGTAAGGGATTTTTCAAGAATGGTTATATCAGAAAACTTGTACCGAAGTGTATCTTGAAGCTGCTGCAGATTTTGCACGTCCATATAACTATTTCCCATGTTATTCAAAAAAATACTCAAATTACACAGGGGCATTATATATAGTACCACTGATTTGTCAACTTATGAATTGTCTGCCTTTGGTCTAAACCATCAGCTGCAAACTTGCCAAGGCTGTGAAATTATCGTCGGCAAATTCGAAAACACTTTCCAGACCAGTAGTATTGAATACACTTTTTATCCTTTTACTCAGGCCGCAGAGGATAAGATGATGCCCACAAGTCTTCTGTGCCTTGCGAAGTTTCAGCAGTTTGGCAAGGCTGGAAGAGGTTATCAGTTCAGCTGCAGCGAAATCCACTACAATGTCGCAATCGCCACGATCGCATACTATCTCAATAACGGTTTCGAGCTCTTCGCTCATCTGAGGTTCAGCGACGAGATCTACAAGAATCATACTTTCCGACCAGTTTTGGATACCCATTTTCAACACTCCTTAGCAAATGTAATGTACTACGACTGTTGTATCGGCATAGTTGTTAAGTTGGTTAATTTGCAAATTTAAATGTTATTTATCCCGAAAAAGAGCCCATATTATCGGTCTCCCGCTACCGTTAAATTGTTTTTCCTTGCTCGCAATTGGGTTTCAGATTAGAATCAGGCCAAATATTACCGGAATTATTAAGGAGATCGTTTTGAACCCCGCCCATGTTACAATCGCAAGTTGCCAATTCGCTGTCAGCGCCTCCATCAAACAAAATGCAAAACAGATCGTCGCATTTTTACATAAAGCCAAAAATAGTAACGCTGAAATTGTGCACTTTTCCGAATGTGCATTGAGCGGCTATACCGGCGTAGATATTGAGTCAACAGATCAGCTCGACTGGTCTTTACTCATGAAAAAAACGAAACTAATTCTCGATTTGGCCGAGCAGCTGCGACTATGGGTCATCCTCGGCAGTACACATCGACTCACCGTGCCTAACAAGCCACACAACTGTTTGTATCTGATTAGCCCGCAAGGGGAAATAATCGACCGTTATGACAAACGGTTTTGTACAGAAGGCGACCTGAACCACTATACTCCCGGCAACCGATTCGTTACGTTTACAGTTAACGGCCTTAAGTGCGCACTGCTGATTTGCTTCGATGTGAGATTCCCCGAACTTTACCGTGCGTTAAAAGCTGAAGATGTGCAATGTGTTTTTCAATCATTTTACAATGCACGCCAGACGAAGCCCAGTGTTCATACCTATATAATGAGACAGACAATGCAGTGCCGTGCAGCAACGAATTATTTCTGGGTCAGTATGACAAATTCCAGCGGCTATTATTCTCCCTATGCCTCGTGCTTTATTACCCCGGATGGCAGGATTGCCAACCAATTAAAACAAAACCGCCCTGGGCTGATGGTTAACACCGTCAATACAGAGAAAGAATTTTACGATGCCTCAAAATCTTCCAGACCACTGGCAATGAAAGGGATACTAACCAACGGCTCTGCTGAAATTAAAGACCCCCGCTCAGAAAATACAACAGCTTTATAATTTCTGATCACTTAATGTTCAATCTGTAGAGCGGGTCGCCAATGAGAACCAGTTGCCAGGAGTTGAATGGTTTGGTTCTGTAGAACGCCTCGACCAGGCATCTGCCGTTCAGCAACTCTTCAAAAAACAGTTTCGGCTCAGGAAAAGATTGAAGATAAGGCTCGGCAACAGCGCCTAAAGTTGCGGTTATCCCATCAGTTAACATTGCGGGACACCACTGTCTGCTTAGCTGGTCACGGAGGTTCACTGCTTCAAAGCTTGCTATATGAAAACCCACCGCACCATCGACGAAATCAAACGCATCGATATACTCTCTCAGACTGTACCAGCCACAATATAAAGCAGTCTGGGGACATTGGCCGGGCTGAAAAAGCCTGGCGGTTTTTTCCTGTACAACCGGCATACTGGTTCGGCGTTCTATCATTGCGGCAGCTGCGATAAGCGAGCGGTCATAGTAGCCAAATGAAAAACGCTCCTTTTCCGTTTTTCCCCGTGAATCGAAATAAGCTGTTCCCCTTACTCCTGCAGTCTCGGCGGCAATTGCCTTGTCTACTAGTTCTCTGGCGATGTTTGCGCCTGGGCCGTCGAGACGTGAGACCATAACCGTTTTTGTACTGAGCCGAAGGAAGGGATCCTTTAATTCATTTTTCTTCCATCTGTAAAGATCGTAATCTCCGAAGAGAACCATGGACAATTCGCTGTCAACAGAGGCATTTGTTTCCCTGCCATTCAGGCGGTCTATATCAGCATTCAGGCTTTTCAGTACTGCGACAAGACCTTTAGTTTTGTGCAACATCTCATAGTAACCTTTGTTGACTTTTTCTTCGATGTTCCATTTGTCCCGCTCAGCATATTGCAATAACTGCATGTATTCATTGAGGGTCCGGCTGTCCTGAGGGCTGATACTGAAGGTGAGATTAATATTATCCCGAGCTTTTCGTTGCGCAGCGTTCTGTCCATACAGTTGGCCGTAGCACTGCATCCATTGTTTATAGTGAGTTTTGCGTTCCAAATCAGACAATACGTACTCTATCCGTTTCAAGGTGGTCTCGACAATTTGCTTCAATTGACCAAGAATAGCTTTGACGGACTTGTCTTTCGTCTTTTCGGAGAATAATTCTGTCCTGCCCAAAAGCTGCAATTGTTCTATGGTTTTGTGGAGGTCGCCACCCTTTTTGTCAGCAATTATCCGCAACGACTGAAGTTGAATCTCTTTGCCCTTAATTGGACCCGTGCCTGCGAGCTTAATTGGTACGCCGTAAACAGTAAGGATACATTTTATCTTCTGCGAAAAAGGTTTGCTGTTGAGTATTTTTCTAACCGGCTCGGCGAGTGTCTTTTCATATTTGCTTCTGCTGATGGTATCAGAGGTCAAATCCCCAAGAGACAACGCTATGATATTTTCATTCGGTGTGCCTCGGCTAAGACAATAATATTCAGCAATCCGCCGTGAAACATTAACGTCGCTGTTGGCTACTATCAGAATCTCATTCGGCTCAAGGGCAAAAGCCGCCACTGCTGTCATGGAAATTAATATAGCAATTCGTTTTAGCATTGTTTTGTAGTGTGAATAATAGTTAAAGATTTTTATTATTTTCGATCAGGTTCTGAGCTTTTTTAATCACGATTTTGCGAAGCGCAGCCGGGGCAAGCATCTGTACCTGGTCACCATAGCCCATAATCCACCAGGCAATTTCGCCAAGACCATCAACACGAAAATCAAGGGTTATAGAACCACTTGAATTTTAATTTGAAGCGCAACGCTTCGCTGTTTTTATCAGCCCGCTTTAG
>CAZOPG010000224.1:0-4086 GCA_964581585.1 uncultured Planctomycetaceae bacterium
GAGGTGTTATGGAGCGGATAAATAATGTTGCGCTTCAGATTAAAATTTGGGTATTTATTTACAGATACCTTTTATATTATCAGAGACAATTATTCAAGGATGCTTTATGCAAAAATCACATCTTGTCATTTTGAAAAAGCCGTATCTTGACGCGATCCTTGACGGCAGCAAGACCGTCGAGTCTCGCCTGATGAAAAGCAGGATTCAACCTTTCGGCTGCATTGAGTCGGGCGATAAGTTGTTTTTCAAGCAAAGCAGCGGCCCAGTATGCGCCATCGCAACGGCCGGAGCGGTAAAATCTTTTGAAAATTTAACCCCAGCAAAAGTTGCCGAAATAAAATCAAAATACAATCAACACATTCTCGGCAGCGACGAATATTGGCAATCAAAATCCGATTCCGTCTTTTGCGTCCTGACCAGAATAGAATCTGTCAAACCAATAGACCACATCTGGATAAAGAAAAAAGACTGGCGAGCATGGGTAGTACTAACCAAGGAAAAGAATTTCGGTCTGCTGGATTAACCCGGCTTTGCCAGACTGAACGGGCGAGTCCTGCCGACGTTGTTCAGCAATCCTATCATCATCATATTAACAACCAGGCTTGAACCGCCATAGCTTACCAACGGAAGCGTCAGCCCGGTAATCGGCATCAGTCCTATTGTCATTCCAACGTTAACAAGCACCTGAATCGTAAATATCACGATAATACCCACAGCGATAAACCTGCCGAACGGGTCGGTATTGTTCACTGCGATTTCCAGTCCGCACAGAACAATTATCGCATACAGACCCAGCACCGTTGCACAACCGACAAAGCCCCACTGGTGCCCAATGAGAGCGAAAATAAAATCGTTATGCCGTTCAGGCAAAAATTTATACTTCATAAACGGCCCGCGTCTAAACCCCTGCCCGCTTAGGCCTCCCGAAGCAACCACCAGCTTTGACCGCATCAATTGATATCCTCTATCCGCTTTCCAGTTCCGCAGACGTTCACGGTCAATACCAAGAACCAGGGCAAGGCGAGGACTGTCTTTGGCTTTGGTCATCAACCAGGATTCCTCGCCATCCAAATCACTCTGCAACAGCACCGCCGAGATTCTCATTTTTTGATAATCTTCTATGCAGTACCACAGAAAAGGGGCGACTAGAACAGCAAGGAATATTATCAGCAGTAGATGTTTGACTTTTGCCCCCGCCACGAAAAGCATCGCGAAAAGTACCGGCATCATCAACATAACCGTACCAAGGTCAGGCTCAAGAAGGATCAGGCCCATCGGCAAAAGCGTCAAGGCGAATGGCCCGACAAGGGCGGATATCTTTCGATAATTGCTTCGATACCTTAGATACCAAGCCAGCGAAATTATATAGATCAGTTTGAAAAACTCTGAAGGCTGAAATTGCGGTAGAGGACCAATCTGTATCCATCTTCTCGAATGATTTATGATCGGCACAAAGGGAACATTGAACAGATATTTATCAACAAGAATATATATCAACAGCACCAGAATTGCTGCATAAAGCCAGTAGCTGGCCGGGCCAAATCGACGATAATTTATGGCATTTATCGCGATGAACGCCGCCAGACCCGCCCCGGCAAAGACCGCCTGCTTCTTCCAGTAATGCGAAAATTTCACAAAGCTGCCATCCGTATCCTCAGCAGGATTGCCGGAGGCGTAGACGCTGGCAATACCAATGCCTATCAAAGCCAGCACGCAAACGAGCATTACCAGCCTGACCAGAATCAATCTTCCCTGCAAAAATCCAAACATGCTCTAAATAATACCACAAATATGGGCCGTGAGCTAATAAGTTTATAATTTCCCCTGCTTGTAATTGTCCGGGTTTTCAATATAATGGCATAATTAAACAGTTTTAATTGAATTATTCAGGAACATATTATGGCAAAGTTAGCAAAATTAGACGACATTGTATCCCTGTGCAAAAGACGCGGTTTCATCTTTCAATCCAGCGAAATCTATGGCGGCCTGGCGAGCTGTTATGATTACGGCCCTCTCGGCGTCGAATTGAAGCGAAATGTCCGCGATGCCTGGTGGAAAAGCACAGTACAGATGCGCGATGACGTTGTGGGCCTGGATTGCAGTATCCTTATGCACCCGCTCGTTTGGAAGGCATCCGGCCACGCCGACAAGTTCGCCGACCTTATTTCCGAGTGCAAAAAGTGTAACACGCGCAGTAGAGTTGACCATTTGACAAACCGCGCCGATGAACACACCGAACACGTCTCTCTCGATACCGCGCAAAAAGACGCACAAGACCTGAGCAGTAAAGTCTGCCCCAGTTGCGGCACTGTCGGCCAATTTACAGAACCGATGCCGTTCAAACTAATGTTCGAGACTCAAATGGGCGCTAATGCCGACGATTCGATGACGCTTTACCTTCGCCCGGAAACCGCACAGGGAATCTTTGCCAATTTCAAAAATGTCCTCGATTCCACGAGAGTTAAAATCCCGTTCGGCATCGCACAAATCGGCAAGAGCTTCCGCAACGAGGTAACCACCAAAGCGTTTATCTTCAGAACACGCGAATTTGAGCAGGCCGAGCTTGAGTTCTTCTGCGCTCCCGGCACAGACGAGCAATGGTACGAACACTGGAAACAGGCACGCTTCAACTGGTACACCGACCTCGGTATAAAAAAAGAAAATCTGCGATTGCGCGTCCACGACGACGACGAGCTGGCCCACTACGCCAAAGCCTGCGTCGATGTCGAGTACAAATTCCCATTCGGCTCAGGTGACTGGCAGGAACTTGAAGGCGTCGCCAACCGTACCGATTTCGATCTCCGTCAGCACCAGCGAGGAATGAGAACGCTAAACAGCTGGTACGAGAACAAAGGTGATTTAACAAAAATCGAATTGAAATCCGAATCTGAAGATTTCCACAAAGGCCCGCTGTCATACTTTGACGAGCAGAACAAGCAGCGATTTATTCCTTACGTAATCGAGCCAAGTGCAGGGATCGACAGAAGCACGCTGGCTTTTCTGGTTGATGCTTACGACGAGGAAGAGGTAAAGGGTAACACCAGAAACCTGCTCCGCTTTCACCCGTCTATCGCCCCGATCAAGGCCGCGATTTTCCCATTAGTAAAGAAAGATGGAATGCCGGAGATCGCGACAAAAATTTACGATGATCTGAAAGGACGATTCAGTTGCTTCTACGACCAAAAAGGCGCGGTTGGCCGAAGGTACCGTCGACAGGACGAGGCAGGCACGCCGTTTTGCGTGACGGTGGACGGGCAGACGAAGGAGGACGACACAGTAACAGTCCGCGACCGCGATTCAATGATCCAGGAGAGAGTTGCGGTCGATAAAGTAAAAACCTATCTAATGGAAAAGTTAGGTTTGTAAAAAGGATATTGAAATGAAAAGATTATATTTGTCGAAAGGCGACCGTAAGATTTTTGGAATCTGCGGTGGCATTGGAGAGACCTACGATCTCGACCCCACCTTGGTACGACTCGGCTTTATTCTTTTGTGCTTTGCAACCGGCATACTACCAATGGTTCTAACCTACATAATAGCCTGGGTGATTATACCCCAAAAATCAGCGGTATAAACTTTTTTAGGGGACAAAAAAAATGGAAACTGTTGAACAACGGGAGCCAAAGAAAAAGGGTTGTATTATTTGTCGAGTTTTGAGATGGATTTGGCGGATACTGCTAATCCTTTTACTAATTGTCGGCATTTTATTCCAGGGGCCATGGAAGGTTCTAACACTTTTAGCTATATTCCTCCTTGCCTGCACAATCCTGCCGAGACAACATCGGAAATGGTTCTGGGCAACTGTTGGGATAGTCGTAATCATTCTCGCCGTATGGGTGTTCCTGCCGGATAACAATGAGGGCTGGAAGCCATACACGTTCAATGAAGAATTAGCCAAACTCGAAGCTGCCCGCGGTACGATACCTGATGAAGAAAACGCTGCTATCTTATATAATCAATTGATAGAAGATTATGACGCAAACACATTAGATGTTGACTTCTCAGAAGGTGATTGTAACGATTGCAATGGCAGCAGTAACTGTGAAGACTGGACGCAAGACCACCCATGGAAATGCGAAGATTATC
>CAZOPG010000225.1:0-4029 GCA_964581585.1 uncultured Planctomycetaceae bacterium
CTTAGCGGGCTGATTAAAATAGCGAAGCGTTGCGCTTCAAATTAAAATTCAGGATTTACTATGACTAACAACTTCAGCACAGCGAGAGCAGATATCATCAGTTACGCTGGGCCAATAGTTCCAGCATCGAGCACACTTCTGGTGAGCGCTTTTGGCGACGTTGAGAAGCTTGTCGGATTTTTCGTTTTTGACTGTTACTTCGCTGACAATGCAAAGAGCAGCAAAGTTTTCCGGTTTGAAATCCTTGAGCAGTGAAATAAGTTCCTGGTCGTCTGTTGAAATTGTAACAGCGGCCTCCTGATTGCTGGCGATGGTCTCGGCCTGTCTCAAACCTTCAAGCTGGCGAAGTACTTCGTCCCGCAAAGACATTAGCCTTTTCCATTTTTCCTCATCTTTTTGCCAATCAACAGACTCGTTGAGTTTTGGCAGAGATGCCAAATGGACACTTTGCAAGTTTTCACAGTTGAAGTTCATTGCTGCATATGCTTCCTCGGCAGTGTGGACGAGAATTGGTGCAAGCAGCCGAATCAGTGAATCGAGTATTTTGTGCATCGCTGTCTGTGCACTGCGGCGGGAAAGGCTATCGGCACCGTCACAATACAATCTGTCTTTAAGAACGTCCATGTAGATACTACTCATCTCGATGGTGCAGAAATTGTAAACCTGCGTGAAAATGCGGTGGAGCGAGAAAGTTTCATAACCTTCTTCAACATTGCTGATGAGTTTCTCTAGTTGCTGCATTGCCCATTTGTCGATTTCGAACATCTGTGAATAATCGACGGCGTTTTCGTCCGAGTTGAAATCATTGGTATTGCCGAGTAGGTAGCGAAGGGTGTTTCTGATTTTTCGATACGCTTCCTGCAGACGTCCGATGAGCGTGTCCGTGCATCGCATGTCTTCCTGATAGTTTACGCTTGCCACCCACAAGCGGAGAATGTCTGAGCCATACTTGTTGATCTCTTCCTGTGCGTTGACGTAGTTACCCAGTGACTTGGATTGCTTTTTGCCGTGCTCGTCAACGGTGAAGCCGTGAGTCAAAACAGTTTTGAAAGGCTCTATGCCTTCGGCGCCAAGTGCGGGCAGAAGGGACAGCTGGAACCAGCCGCGATGCTGGTCCGAACCTTCGAGGTATAAATCGACTGGAATTGGCCAGCCTGCATTTTTGGCAACGCTATACCAACTGCAGCCGGACTCGAACCATACATCGAAAATGTTTTCTTCCTTCTGCAGGTCTTCAAAACTAAAACCTTGAGGAAGAGCAAAATCTTCGCCGAGAATTTCTTTTGGCGTATCCGTGAACCAACTATTCGAGCCTTTTTTGCGAATGTGTTCGGCAACTGCCAGGACGGATTGTTTCGTCAGCAGTGTTTCGCCATCTGAATTATAAAAGACGGGTATCGGCATGCCCCAGCTTCGCTGACGGCTGATGCACCAATCGGGTCGTGATTCAAGCATTCCTGCGATGCGCTTCTGTCCCCAGGCGGGAATCCACTTCACATTCGGGATCCTTTCAAGTGCCGTCTGTCTCAGTGATTTACTGTCAACACAATCGTTGTCCACGCTGATAAACCATTGTTCCGTCGCTCTGAAAATCACAGGGGTTCGACTTCGCCAGCAGTGCGGATAACTATGCGTGATCTTTGCCTCGGCGACAAGCAAACCTTTTTTTGCAAGAAATTGATTCACCTCGGAATCTACCTCTAATACATTTTTACCTTTCAGCCAGTCGGGTACCGTATCGTCATAGCAGCCGTCATCTTCAACGGGTGAGTAAACAGCCAAATCATATTGCTGGCCGACTATGTAGTCTTCGGCTCCGTGGCCGGGTGCGGAATGTACCAGTCCTGTGCCGTCTTCGGTGGTTACGAAATCAGCGAGGATTACCATATAAGCATCTTTGTCGGTCGGATTGGACTCGACAAATGGATGATCGTAGCGGAGGCCTTCAAGTTCGGCGCCTTTGACAGAAGTTTGACTGATAATATAAGAACCCTCAGCCAGATTTGCCGCGGCGGTTATGGCTTCGATACGTTCGTTCAGCACAATGGATACAAACTTTTTGCCATTCTGTTCATAGGTTATTGTTTTGTAGTTAAGCCTGGGGTGCGCGACGACTGCCAGGTTCGCCGCCAGCGTCCATGGCGTTGTCGTCCATATCATAAAACAGACGGTTGCCTCGTCATCGCCTGCCATGCCGAGTTCTTTTAGTTTGTCCAGACTTTCGGCTGCGACGGGGAAGTTGACGAAAATACTCGGCGATGAAATGTCCTCGTATTCGAGTTCAGCATCGGCCAGAGCGGTCTGGCACCCTATGGACCAGTGGATCGGCTTGAGCTGTTTATAAACGAGTCCCTTGCTGACGAGTTCAGCGAAGACTTCACAAATGCCTGCTTCGTATTGCGGCTTTAATGTCAGATAGGGATTTTTGAAATCACCGAAAATGCCAAGTGCCTCGAATTGCTTTGTCTGCAGTTTGACATATTTCGAAGCGTATTTCTGGCAGAGTTTTCGTATCTCTGGCTTGTCCATATCGAGAGCTTTTTTGCCGAGTTCGGCCATTACCTTTGCCTCGATCGGCAGGCCGTGACAATCCCAGCCGGGAATGTACGGAGCATTGAAGCCGGCCATAGTTTTGTATTTTATGACAATGTCTTTGAGGACCTTGTTTATGACGTGGCCCATGTGAATATCGCCATTAGCGTAAGGTGGGCCGTCATGGAGAGTGTATAACGGCGCATCAGCACGCGCAGTGCGGATTTGCGAATAAATGTCTTCTTTTGCCCAGGCTTTTCGCTGTTGCGGCTCGCGCTGGGTCAGGCCAGCCTTCATCGCAAAGCTGGTTTTGGGAAGATTTAACGTGGCTCGATAGTTTTTTTTGTTTTCCGACATTATTACTAATCCTTACAAAGATATAAACAAAACATACTAAGTCTGAGGAGCCATATTGTCAAGGACTCCAAGAAAACGCATAAATAAAAAAAGCCTTCCGGGCGGCAACCCTGGAAGGCTTATTAAGTTTTAGCTAACTCGCCTTTCAGGGTATTGGGGTAATTATAATAATGCTGATAATAATGGCGATGCTGATTATGCGCAGGACAAGACCGTGGTGGGAATCAGAACGAGTTTTTGATTTTGTTTCACGCATAATACTACCTCCTTATATATGCGATGTCGGCATTTGTCAAGAGAAACTTAAAAAGCTATTTCAGCGGCTTTTGCTTGAATCGACGCGGAAATCAGGCTATACTTGGCGGTTATGGCTAAGAGTCTTTATATAATCGACGGTCACGCTCATATTTATTCGGCGTTTTATGCACCGATGCGGCAGCAATTGACCAGCCCTTCCGGCGAACCTACTAAGGCAACATATATTTTTACTTCAGCCCTGCTCCGGCTCATCGAGGCGAAAAAGCCTGATATGCTAGTTGTCGCGATGGACTCGAAAGAGCCGAGCTTTCGTGCGCAAATCTATCCGGAGTACAAGGCGCATCGGCCACCTATGCCGGATGAGATGCCTGTGCAGATCGAGCGGATTGAGCGGATATTGGAGGCGATGAATATTCCAATGCTCCGAACGGCCGGCTTTGAAGCGGATGATATCATCGGAACATTAGCCAAAAAAGCGGGAGAAGATGGTAACGATGTTTTTATCTGTTCTAAAGACAAGGATATGTTACAGCTTTTGAACGACAGAATCTTTGTCTATGATATAAAGACTGACAAACAATTTGACGCTGAAAATATGAAAAGCCAAATGGGGATTGCCCCTGAGCAGTTTGTCGATGTTCTGGCTTTGCAGGGTGACACGGCGGATAATGTGCCGGGCGTGCCGGACGTTGGCCCGAAGACAGCAATCGACTGGATTAAAAAATATGGCTCACTGGAAAATCTGTACGAACATGCTGATGAAATTAAAGGCAAACGCGGAGATAATCTAAGGAGTTCAAAAGAACTGGCGTATCTTAGTCAGGAATTGGTAACGATAAAGTGCGATATGTCCATCGATATGGATTACGCGAGCTTTGCGCT
>CAZOPG010000226.1:0-4016 GCA_964581585.1 uncultured Planctomycetaceae bacterium
GCTAAAAATCGCAGTGGCAGGAAAGATAAGATACTACCTTACCATTACCTGTCCACCGTCAGCGACAAGCACCTGGCCGGTAATCGTACGGGCATTATCCGAGCACAAAAACGTTACCGAATCGGCAATATCCTGTCCCTTAATCTCACGGTTCAGAACAGTTTTGCTGATATAATAAGGAATAACCTCATCTGGCTTAATGCCATATTTTTTGGCACAAACCTTTATATATTCGGGATTCCAGATTTTTGAGCCTTCAAAAACATTGCCCGGAGCAACACAATTAACTCGAATACCATATTGGCCAAGCTCCATCGCCCAGCCTCTGGCCATATGAATCTCGCCTGCCTTAGTCGCATTGTAAGGAGTATTATTCTTACTGGCCTCCAGACCGGTTTTGGAACTAATGTTAATAAGACTACCACCCATCTGCTGAGCGATCATTATTTTCGCCACAGTTTTTGCCATAAGGAAATAACCTGTAAGATTGACCTCCAGTGCCAGCCGCCACTTTTCAACGGGCAGATCCACAAGCGAATAGGCCGGTGCCAGCCCGGCAGCGTTGACCAATATATCCAGACCGCCCCACTTATCTAATACCTTCCCAAAAGCATTACTAACGCTTTCTTCGCTTGTAACATCACATCTCAAGATTGTGGTGGAAATATTCGGCAATTCATCTTTTATCAATTTCGCCGTCTCTTCTGCTGCTTTAACATCGATATCAGCGAGCCCGACATTTGCACCTGACCTTGCAAGACCGACAGCGATACTCCTACCCAGTCCTGAACCGGCACCACTAACCACCGCGATTCTACCCTGCACCTGACCCGTACTTGACCCGTCGGCCAGTTGTTTACGGAACGCTTCCGACTCCCACTTACTGATAAAGTCCTGCTCTCTTTTATTCAAGCCTACAATGCCGCCCATACTATAGGCGTTGCTTCGCACAAAAAACGAACTCTCTGAAATTTCTCTTACCGTCTCAGCGAATTTTTCATTACCCGCGATAAAAAGCCCGACGCCTTTAACCGCAAATGCTACCGATGGTTTCCTGCCTTTATTGATTTGGCTTTTAAGTTTGCCTGCTATTTTCTTCGGCTGGCAATTTTCAACCCACAGTGCCGGCCCATTGGAATATACTAACTCATCCGGAGCCAAAGATGCCGTTGCCAGCATTTTTGGGGCATTGCGGTTAGCTAAAAATGCCGCTATCGCTTCATTATGGTAATAACCAATCGTAGCGTACATGCCAGTCGCCTCAAAAATCGCCTTACGAATAGAAAGCTTCGTTTCTCTGACAACTTCAGCACCGACAGCTTTGCCAGCCCGTGCCTTTGGCTGCTTAAGTTTACTATCACATTTACTAATAACTTTTCGTACAAGCTGCAGCGCTGCCCTGCTAGTCTTGGCGGTAACAAACAATCCATGCTTTTCAAGGAAAAGTATCGCCGGGGCTCTGCCAAACTGTTCTTTATAATCCTTAACAAGTTTTGCTATTCTCACGGCAAGCATAAAACCAGGATCAGTATAAGGCACCCACAATGGGGGCTGCTTTTCATCTGCAAACAATTTCTCAAGCTTCGCTCTGCCAAGACTGGCATTTACATAAGCGCCAATAGCACTGGGATGCAAATGAATCACATACTTTTCCAGAGACGCATGCAGATGTGCCTCAACAGAGGGACGCGAGCCATCTTCAATATTATCATCACAGGCTCCAAGAAGGCGATTGACTACTTCAACTTCTCTTTTTTGCACAGGAAGTTTGCCAAGCCCTTTATCTTTTACAACAGCCCGAACCTCAGCCAGCTTCACTCTTCGCCAGCCTTTTTTTGCCGTCATATCTTTAAGAGCCGTCCCGCTTGCCTTTATATACATAAACTTTCCGTCATCTGTCTTGACAGAAGTATTACCACCACCGCCCTGCACAAAAGCAGGATTACCACCACTAAGGTTCGATATTTTAACCAGTTCCGCCAATATTTTGTTCATCTCTAAAATCCTTGAAATATAAAATTAATCTTTCATTTGCAAGAGCGCGTCTTCCGCATCTTTATTCCACAAACCGTCACAGAGCTTTTTCCCAACTTCGGCTAGTTGCCCTTCCAGGTGATCCAAAGTTATCACTCCCAGCTCCTCACAATCCGGATACACCACTATCTTACCAGAAATGAGCCTATTTTCAACTGCCCTGATCCCCTCGATAGCCCCGGCCAACCCTGATATTGCACCTACTGAAAGATTCGTATCGAGCCTGCCAGATTCTACCTTTGCAAGTACCGTCTTCATATCATCAAGAACTGAGCCGCTGGTGCCTATGAAATACAAATGCTTTTCTATATAGGCATCCATGTCGATCAGGCCGGTAACATCCGCCGGTATTCCCGCAAATATATTGATGATCCCGCCGGTCGCTGCTTGCTTCACAGCATCGGCCACAAGCTTCGGCACAGGAACCATAATCGCCAAATAATCGAAATTCTCCACAGGGCTGTTTTTAGCAGGGTCGTAGATTTCAAAAGCAACTGCATTTTTCTCAGCCAAAGGTTTTGCGATCTTGTCCAAAATACTCAGCCGTTCTTCATCGAGATCGCCTGCAAAAATACTAACGCCATCAACTCCCTGACATATATCTCTGACCACGTGCATAACGCCCATCGGCCCGGCCGCACCGACAACATTTATTTTATCACCCTGACGTATTTCGCCCGTGGCAGGTATGTATTTCATCGAATCGGCAGGGTCATCGCTATCAGTTCCAATTATGCGAATACCGCCGTAATGCACCCGACCCACTGTCGTAACAATATCCCTGCCAAATTTACCACCGCAGGTAACAATATTAAGCAACCCTCTGGCGGCAATATGGACAAAAAGTTTTTCAACACTTTCCGCATTGGAGCCAAAATAAATCACATCATCAAATACTGCCTGTCCAATCGATTCTATCTGCCCTGCTTCTATCCTTTCAACATTTCCGCTCGGACCATACTTACTCAGAAATTGTTTGAGTTTAGCCTCGTCAATTTCACCATCAACAACGATAAGCATTTTTCCGCCGGGCTTAAGCCTCTGCCTTTCTTTAGCGGCATAAGCATTTTCCACACAGGCCCACGGTTCAACAAGCGCTATTGCCGAGGCCGAAAGTTTTTCCGATGCTGGTATCAACATTGATTCGCCTTCCGGCGATGTAATTACCCTCTGATCCATCAAAACATACTGCTGCAGGCCGCCCTCGAAATTATAACCGAAGGACCCGTTCGAATTTTCTGTAGGCAGCCAGCGATAGTCGGTCTGTACAAGATAACGCCCCTCCACCGTAATATCCTTAACCTTATCGCCAATCGCACAGACCCTTATTACCGCTTCATGGCCCGGCACGGTTGGCAAATCCCCAGGCTTATAGCTGTCGATCTCGTTAAGTACCTGCTTGTCAATGCCGGAAATTATGTCGGTTTTTCTGGCATGTTTGGAAAACTGTTTCAACAATTTCAAATCAGAAAAGCAAAGACCCACCGCCTCAACCTTACACAATATCTGATAAGGGCCCGGCCTATAAACATTCTTTTCTTTGTTCAACTCAAGTTTATCCGGCCCTGTCAACTGCAACGCTATCTGTTTTTTTTCAACCACTTTACTCATTCTCGATCCTTTTCAAAATTTCGTGAGGATTGGAATCCTCGGTTAACTCGGACAATATTTTTTCTGTGCTCGGCTCTATTACTCTTCCGAGCTTCTCGAAAAACTCATTTTTTAATGTAACACTATTGAAATTCTTCTTTGTCCATTGGCTCGTATAGCCAAAACCAGACTGTCTTTGCAGAACCGAATGGCCGTAAGTTATATAGGCACCTTTGAGAAATATCGGAAGCAACGGCTTAAGCTCCGACGAATCAAAATCATCAACAAATTTCTGTCCGCCGCTATTCATCTCCGTGCCACAAACAATTATCAGCCCAAGCCGCTCAGCAATTTCGACAACCTGATGCAGATTGGCTAACTTCTCATCTTTC
>CAZOPG010000227.1:0-3998 GCA_964581585.1 uncultured Planctomycetaceae bacterium
AGGGATGTTATAGTAATTCCAACTCCGCAGGCGATTAAGCGGTTATTCGTAACCGCGTTTATCAGCTTACGCATCCTTGTACCGGCAACAGCCTGCATACCCTCGGACATGTTCTTCATGCCGAGTAAAAATATGCCCAGCCCTCCTACCACACTGACTATCATCTGAACTACTAATCCAGCTTGCATATACTACTCCATCCATGATTTTGGCGATATAAATCAGATTCTCACGAAAAGTGTATCGGATTTGACGTTGATTGCAAGAAAATAGCGGTGTACATAGCGGAAAGTTAAAAAAAGGACATTTGCCAGGTGGGAATTAAAGTTGTTCAGGCATAAACATAAAAAAGGTTGCCAGCTTCGCTGACAACCTTTTTTGAGATACATTTCACAATATACAAATCTATCCAATTTCAAAGCGGACAAATTGTTTGATAGTTGCTGTGCCGCCGGCATCTTTTGCTGCCTGAGCTAACACTTCCGCAACTGTTTTTTTCTCTTCTTTAACAAAGCCCTGCGCTACAAGGCAGTTCTCGGCAAAGAATTTTTTCATCTTGCCTTCAACTATTTTATCCATAATATTAGCAGGCTTGTTTTTCACCTGGTCAGCGGCAATAGCTTTTTCTTTCTCGATCACATCGGCGTCAATTGCGCTTTCGTCCAGTGCTATCGGTTTGATAGCCGCGATGTGCATAGAGATATCTGTCGCCAACTGTTTCATTGCACTGTCGGCGGCAACGCTGTCGTCGCTGGTTTCGATTTCAACCATTGCGCCGATTTTGCCATTGAAATGCACATATGTGCCGATAAGGCCGGCTCCATCGATTTTAAATCTGGCGTAGTCGCCCAGTTCTGTTTTCTCGCCTGTCTTACTTACAGTCTCGGTGATGATCTCAGACAATTTCCTGCCGTCAATTTCTGTTTCAGCCAGATTTCCTGCTCCGCTGTCGGCATCACAGTTAAGAATACATTTACCAAGTATTTCAGTTACAGCGTTAAAATCATCGCTCTTAGCTACAAAATCTGTTTCGCAACAAAGCGTTGCCATAGCGGCCAATTTGCTGTCCTCTTGTGCGCTGCAGACAACTTTGCCCTCAGAGGTTTCTCTGCCAGCACGTTTTTCCATCGTTGCCATGCCCTTTTTTCGCAGCAGCGTCATTGCTTCATTAAGCTCGCCACCAGTTTCAGCCAGCGCCGCCTTGCAATCCATCATTCCCTGCCCACTCATTTTACGAAGTTTCATAACTAACGCAGCTGAAATATCTGCCATTTCAAAATCTCCACTAAATCATTACACGAAGGTTAAAAATTCTTGAAGGTAGTACTAATTGTAATTCTGTTATATATCGATTATTCGCTCGGCGTCTCGGTTGCCTCTTCGCTTTTCTTAGGCTCTTCCTTAACGACCGGTGGCTCTACCACTTGCGGAGCAGCTTGGGCAGGTTCTGCAACTGCCGGCTTCGGTGCCGCGGCGGCTGGCGATTCTCCGTCAGCTCTGGCAAGCGATCTTTTTCTTGAACGCGCCGGACGTGCAACGGCACCTGCGGCGGCTTTGCTGGTCGTGGCCATTGTTTTGCCAGCTCCTACAGCTAAAACAAGTTCATCAAGGATCAACTCGATAGTCTTGGTGGAATCGTCGTTTGCCGGTATAGCGATATCGACTGTGTCAGGGTTGGAATCTGTATCAATTATGCCAATGGTTGGGATTCCGAGCTTTTTGGCTTCACGCAAAGCGAGGTACTCCCTCCGAACATCGACTACAACTACCACGCCGGGAAGCTGAGCCATCTTGCGTACGCCATCAAGGTTACTCTTGATCTTTCGCAGTTCACGTTTCAGCGTAGAGGCTCGTTTCTTACTCTCGGATTCTATTGAGCCGTCCGCAGCCATAGCTTCCAGTTCATCGAGTCTTTTGAGGCGGTCGCGAATGGTTCTGAAATTTGTAAGAGTTCCGCCGAGCCACCTGTTCGAGATATAATGCATCTTGCACTTCTCAGCCATATCAATAACTGTTTTTTGTGCCTGCCGTTTGGTTCCGACAAATACCACATCCTTACCTTCGGAGGCAATCTGGGTCAGCAGCTTTTTGGCAAGGATAACTCCCTTTAGTGTTTCCTTCACGTCGATGATATGGATCATACCGCGTTTAGTGAAGATATAAGGCTTCATTTTCGGATTCCAGCGACTTGCACCATGGCCGAAATGTACGCCGGCATTAATCAGGTTACGGGCGAATTCTTTACTCACAAATATAAACCTCCAATTAGTTTTTTCTTAGATTCTACCTACACGCTCCCTACAAATAGAGCTAAGAATGTCAGAATACCGTAAATACAAATTTATGTCAAGACATTTTGTTGGCGGTAAAAATAAGGGGTGGGAAACAATTTATTTGAACCCCTGTAACAATTAAAGATTATAAAAGTCGTTAAATATTGGGGATTTTCGACAGTTTTGGGAAGTTTTTTTTGGTAATTTTTGGGGAAAATCCGGGTTTTCAGTACCAAAAAGCCATTCTGGATATTGTGGATACAGGGGTAAATGGCAAAAAAGGGGTCTAAAAAGCGTTCGAAATCGTCAGAAAACATCAGAAATGATAAGAAATGCATAGGAAAAGAGAAGAAATGATCACTTTTTGATAGTTTTTTAGGCCTATAATTCAAGACTAAACAATTCGGCAAACTGCCTTCAGGCAGATAAAATGTGCGTTGCGGGTGGGTAGTCAAATTCGACGCTCCGTTGGACGCTGCGTTAAAATAGTATCGCTCGATGTTATAATACGCCTGCGGTATGAGAAAAGCACAGTGCCTTGTGCTGACGGAGAACTCCTCGCTAAAACATAATTTTGAGGGTAATAAATGGGATTCGGGTATTGTCGAAAGGCAGAAGGCTGGAGACAGAATATAGAAGGTAGAAGATAGAAGGTTGGCCGCTTGGCGGGCACAAGTTTCACAGATATACACGGGATTTTTTGTTGTTAATTTCGCTTTACTATTGGTATAAAATGAGGGATAATGTACTCTAACAAGTCGAGGGTGTTCGGACATTGCAGGATTTGACTGAAAAGATTGTTAGGTAGCCAATAGTTTTCATTATGAGCAAAAAGACATTAAATAAAAATCTCGGCAAAGCAAGGAATGCCAAAAACGATGAGTTTTATACGCAGCTTTCTGATATTGAAAAGGAGATGACGCATTACAAAGATCAGTTTCGCGGCAAAGTGGTGTATTGCAACTGTGACGATCCTTTTGAGAGCAACTTCTTTAAGTATTTTGCTGCCAATTTCAACGCGCTGCGACTTAAAAAACTTATCACCACGAGTTACGTCAAATCGCCGATTGTCGGTGGGCAGTTACCGCTATTTGACATGGAAGGGCTGAAACCGTCGGGCAAAGAGCCGTTTAAAATCGAAATCAAAGAAGTGACGGATACCAACAGCGATGGCGCGATAAACCTCGATGATGTAGAGTATTTGCTAAAGCACGATAAAAACACCGCGACTACTCTCCGCGGAGACGGTGATTTTCGCAGTGATGAGTGCTTAAAACTGCTCAAGAAAGCCGATATCATAGTAACCAATCCGCCGTTTTCGCTATTTCGTGAATACGTTGAACAGTTGTCGGAGCATAATAAGAAATTTTTAATTCTTGGAAATCTAAATGCCCTTAAATACAATTTTATTTTCAAGCTGATAAAGGAGAATAAAATCTGGCTTGGATACGATAATGGAGGAACAAAATGGTTCCAGGTGCCCAATGACTATGACATAAAAACCGAGACTCGAAAAAAGATTGTAAACGGAGTCAAATATTTCAGCATGGGGAGTATAGTTTGGTTCACAAACTTGGATACCACAAAGCGACACGAAAGACTTACATTGTATAAAAAATATACTCCTGAAGAGTATCCCAAATATGATAACTACAACGCAATAAATGTAAAGCGATACATTGACATTCCCTATGACTTTGATGGCACCATGGGGGTACCAATCAC
>CAZOPG010000228.1:0-3986 GCA_964581585.1 uncultured Planctomycetaceae bacterium
TGCCGGCATTAAGTGCGGTTTGTATATCACTTGCGCTGTCGCCCACAAATGCAATTTGCTGCGGAGCTATGCCGAGTTTATCAGCAATAGTCAGCGCGGAGGTTGGATCGGGTTTTAGCGGCACACCGGCCTGTTCACCCTGCGCCACTTCAAAAAAATCATCGCCAAAAATATGTTTAACAAGCCTTGGTGTGAATGGTGCAGGCTTATTCGAAAGAACAGCGAGTTTCAAACCATTTTCTTCAAGTTCTCTCAGCATATCCATAATCCCAGGATAGGCATCGCTATTGTCATGGAAATGCTCGGCATAATGTGCCATTTGCAGCTTAATGGCATGGTCTTTGAGATTCTGTTTATTTGTGCTAAGACAATCGCTAATTAGTTGTTCGTTGCCGGCTCCGACTTTTAGCCGGAAGGATTCAACTGGAAAGCTCGGCTGTGAGAGTTGTTCCATCGCGTAATTAGCACTATTTGCGATATCCGTCAGGGTATTGACCAATGTGCCGTCGAGATCGAAGATTACAGCTTTATATTTCATTGTTTTGGCACAAATGGTTTCACCTCACTATCAATACTGTAAAATTTAGTATCAGAAAGCGTGATTGAATCGTATATTCCCCGATTTTGCAAGTCTTTTTTTAGCTTGGATAATAGGGCAAATCTGATACATAAAACTTACATTAATTCCCCAATTCGATTATCATATGATCGGCCTGTGTTAACCGCAATATAAAGTGCCACTTTGGTTTGCGGCCTACAAGTCCGATAAAAAAATTTCAACTTTTTTTCAAAAAAATACTTTTCTTTGTTGACTTAGTGGGACAAAGTGGTAATATTTGGGAAGCAAAACCAACTAAATGGCAAGCGAGTGGGACGATAGCAATGCTTTTGTTAACAGGCGAATACGAAGGTACTCTCGATGAAAAAGGCCGACTGTTCGTCTCTAACAAAATTCGCAACCAAATAGATTCAGACGAACACGGCAGCAGTTTTTATCTTACCCTTGGAGTCAACGGGGTATTGTGCCTCTATCCGGAAAAGAATTTTAAACAAATCGCCCTTGCCGAGTCACCAGGGACGGTGGCCCCCGATGAAGCGGTAGTTTTTGAAAGAATGAGTTTTGCGTTGGCCAGCAAGGTTGAGTTGGATCGGCAGGGACGATTGCTTTTGAATGAGAAGATACGAAAACGCGCTCGGCTTGGCAGCAGTGTTACTCTGGTTGGCGTTCGTGATCATGTTGAACTGTGGAACAGCCAGGACTGGGAAAAGTACGTTACCGACAATTTCTCTCAGTTCCAGCAGCAATCAATGCAGGCCAGGCACACCGTCCTGCAGAAACAAAGCAAGGAATTATAATTTCTCAAACGACTTTAAGGAGAAAGTTGATGATTAAAACTGAAACTGAACATTTTGAGATCGTAGCTGAGAGTCTTTCCGGACATCGAACCACTGACGACCAGACCTTTTCGTCGATAGCGGTTTTGTCTGATCGGCTCGAACAGCTCAAGGAAATGAATCAAGCCTTTGCGGGTATTGATTTTTCCCCGCAGGTCCGGGCACTATCCGAACATGAAATGGCTTTGGCTCTGAGTTGAGTTGTAACTGGTTATTTATGCCTTTAGCGGGCGAGTATTAAAAGTGAATAATATGTTAGTTGAACATACGCCGGTTCTTGCCGAGACTCTGGCTGAGCACATCAGGCTCAGCAAAGGTGCGGTGGTAATAGACGCGACCGTAGGCCACGGAGGTCATAGCAGTATTTTTGGCCGAACGCTTGATAAGGCCGGATTGATATTCGGGCTGGACGTGGACGAAAAATGCCTTGAAGAGGCGCAGCGGAATTTGAGCGGCTTAAGCTGCCAGGTTGTGCTAAGGCGTGCGAATTTTTCAGCCCTGTCTACCGAAATAGCGAAAGAGGGTATCGAAAAGGCTGATCTGATTATCGCAGACTTGGGCATATGCTCGGCACAATTGACCGACGCTGCCAAAGGCCTGAGTTTTCAGGAGAATATGAGACTTGATATGCGGCTTGACAATCGTTTAGGAACAAACGCCGCTGATATTGTGAATAACACAGACGAAAAGGATTTGTCTGACGTAATCTACAATTTTGGACAGGAGCGGGCATCACGGAAGATCGCTCGTTCCATAGTTCAGTACAGGGAAACTCGCAAGATAACAACTACTGCTCAGCTTTCTAATATTGTCTGCAGGGCATTGGGCCAGAGTCCGACATCGCGAAAAAGAAAGACACACCCTGCGACAAAAACGTTCCAGTCGCTGCGGATTGCTGTAAATAGTGAGTTGGAGAGCCTGAAAAAGCTTCTTTCAGCTGCCCCGGAGATCCTTGCTCAAGGAGGGCAAATCGCGATTATCAGTTTTCACAGTCTCGAAGACAAACTGGTAAAGGAAGATTTCAAGAAAAATAAAATCGCCGGCATTTATGAGATAATAACAAAAAAGCCGATGATAGCTACAAGGACGGAGATTTTGGCAAACCCACGAGCCAGGAGTGCCAAGTTGCGAATCGCTCGGAAACAGGAATAGTAAGAAAAAGGAGTTTCGCTTATGACAGCTGATGCCAAGGTAGGATTGTTGCTGGCTTTGATCTTCATCGTTGCGATTGCGTTCGTGATAAATGGATTGCCGCTCTTCAATGACTCGAAAACCAAGATCGAGCCTCAAAAGGATTATCTCAGCAAGTACAAATACACCGAGCCAGGGCTGGTAGGAAATGTCCGCAAGGTCGCCCCTGCTTTTAACAGAACAATTAATCTTAAGCAAATTGTTCCTCCGTCTTTACCGAAACAGTACGAAACCACACGTTACAAAGAGATTTTGCCCAAAGCCAATGAAATTGTCGAAGAGAGCAGCTTCAAGCTGGAACCACTACGAAAAACAGTCATACCAATCCCGCCCAAGAGCAAAATTCAGCCTAAACAATACATTGTAAAACAAGGCGATAACCTTGCCGGCATTGCCAAAAAATTCTACGGCGACGAACTCGGCAACAAGCTGGTCAACATTGAAAAGATATTTAAGGCCAACAGCAAAGTTCTAAAATCGTCTGATGAGCTTCACATCGGACAGAAACTCATCATTCCAGCCCTTGGCCCCGGCACAGGTACAAAAGTCTTATCACCGGATATTACCGCCCCAGTTGAATCGGCAAAATTCAAGCTATACACCGTCAAAGAAGATGACAGCCTGTGGACCATCGCCGCAGAATTACTCGGCAATGGCTCACGATACAAAGAAATAACAAAACTCAACAGCAGCATTATCAAGGACGAAGATAATTTAGCTGTTGGGATGCAGCTATGCCTGCCGAAACGATAGCAAGGTAATTCGGGAAAATTGTGTCTACACCGCGTTTCATCTTTATTGTGTTCTCATTGACAGCAGCTCTATTGTTCAGCGTATACCTCCGCAGAGCCACCAGTTGTGCATTTTACAGGTTCCGCGTTGCGCATATCCGCCAAGTCAGACTAAAACAGGATTTGTGGCAGAGGCAGCTTCAACTCGAAAATTTTCTTAACCCAACATCATTATCGAAGCATCTGGACGATTCATGAGAACCAGGTCGATTTTAGTAATATTTTTTTTGCTGATAACAGCGTTCATAGGCGTTGGAGTTCGGTGCTTTTATCTTCAATATTTTCAATATGACGAATATTGTAAGTCCTCGCTAAAGCAGCAGGCTAACATCATCGAAAAACCTAGGAGAGGGACAATACTCGATTGTCGCGGCCATATCCTGGCAACCAGCAGTATGGAGGAGACCGTTTTTGCTGAACCGCGAGCCATCGAAAGCCTCAAAGCAACCACGACCAGGCTTGCTCAAATACTAAACATCAGCCAAAGCGAAGTGTTCAGCCGCATAGCAAACAGCAAAAATCCAGGTTATGTAAAAATTCTTCCCAAGATAATTCTCACCGACCAGCAGCGCAGTAAAATCCGCAAAATTCGAGGCATTGGCATTGAGC
>CAZOPG010000229.1:0-3971 GCA_964581585.1 uncultured Planctomycetaceae bacterium
TGGCTAATATGACCTCGATAGCTTCTTCGTTGCTCTTCAGCGAAGGAGCAAAGCCGCCCTCATCGCCGACAGAAGTATTGTAACCTTTGGCTGCGAGAACTTTTTTGAGGGTATGGAAAACTTCAGCACCCATTCTCAATGCTTCAGGGAAGTCCTTGGCACCGATTGGCATGACCATGAATTCCTGGAAGTCAACGGTATTGTCGGCGTGTTTGCCGCCATTAAGAATATTCATCATTGGAACGGGAAGGACGTTGGCATTGCAGCCACCAAGATAACGGTACAACGGCAGGTCAGCCGAATTAGCCGCTGCTCTTGCCGCGGCCAGAGAAACGCCGAGAATAGCATTTGCACCGAGTTTTCCCTTATTCGGGGTGCCGTCGAGTTCTATCATAGTGCGATCGAGCGTTTCCTGGTCAAGAGCATCCAAGCCGAGAACTTCCGGAGCGATAATTTCATTAACGTTTTTGACAGCTTTCAGTACGCCTTTACCCATGTATCGTTTCGCTTTAGTGTCGCGAAGTTCAACGGCCTCATAGGCACCAGTGCTTGCGCCGGAGGGAACGGCGGCTCTGCCGAACGAACCATCATCGAGAGCGACATCAACTTCAACGGTAGGATTTCCACGAGAATCCAGAATTTCTCTAGCGATTACATCTACGATTATTGAAAACATAACTTTTACCCTTTCTTTCTTTTTTGAATTTTTTGAATATTTGAGATGAAGATTGCCACACATCGGCCATTTTGTCAATACAAAATCCCTTAAGTGTGGTAGTCGGCATTGATTTCTATATATTCTCTGCTCAAATCACAGCCGTAGCAGAAGTCGGTGTATTTGCCCGAGCCCAGATCGATAGTTATCGTATGTTCCTTTTTGGAAATGATCCTGCTGACCGCAGCAGTGTTAAACACAGCGGGTTGGCCGTTCCTGAAAACAGTTATTTTGCCGATCTTGCAGCTCAACTTGTCCGGATTGAGTTTGACATCCGCTGAGCCGACGGCACAAATAATTCTGCCCCAGTTGGGGTCGCTGCCGTGAACGGCACATTTCACGAGGTCGTAGTTTGCTACTGCCCTTGCTGATTTGTAGGCATCGGTCTTTGTGGCAGCACCTTTGACAATAACGGTAAACATTTTTGTGGCACCTTCGGCATCGAGAGCCATCTGCCTGGCCAGGTCGGTGCATAGATTGGACAATGCCTTTGCGAATTTTTTATACCGCGGACATTGATATGTAATCGCAGGATTGTCCGCCATTGCTGAGGTTAGAATTATTGCGGTATCGTTTGTGCTCTGATGGCCGTCAACGGTCAGTTTGTTCAGCGAATCGCCGATCGCCTCTTTCAGTGCCCCAGCCAACAATGGTTTTGTAATCTTAATATCAGTTGTGATGAAGCACAGCGTCGTAGCCATGTTGGGCCCGATCATGCCGGCGCCTTTGGCAGTGCCTGCAATCGTAACCGTCTTGCCGGAAATGTTGAGCTTTCGCATTGCCTGTTTAGGCTTTGTGTCGGTTGTCATTATTGCCTCTGCAAAATTCAAACCGGCTACGGCGGTGTTCCCAGCCTTTTTATATATTTCTTTTAGCCCGACGGTAATTTTAGGCATCGGCAACTGCTCACCGATTATGCCGGTCGAGGCAATGAGAATATTCTCTGTCTTTGCTCCGACTTTCTCGGCAATGCTGGCACAGATTTTTTTCGCATTGGCCAGACCTTTTTTGCCGGTGCAGGCATTAGCATTACCCGAATTAGCTACTATCGCTTTAATCCTCCTGCTCTTGATATGCTGACTGCAGATGGTAACTGCGGCTGAGACGATTTTGTTTGTTGTGAAAACGCCTGCCGCTGTCGCTCCGGTGGGACAGAGAAGAAGTGCAAGATCTTTTTTGCCAGAACGTTTTATGCCGCAGGACAGGCTCGTAGCCAGAAAACCTTTTGGAGAAGTAATTGTTTTGTTGGCCATTGTGTCGGCTCCCAATTGGAAAAAGAAAAAAAGCGAGACCAAAAAAAGCCTCGCTTAAAAATCTTCTGAAAGTTTGTCTGTTTTAAGCCACTATACCTTCTTCAGGTTTATAATTTCGTTTTAAAGGCTTTTGTACCAGACCCATGCGGATGGCTTTTGCAGAGACCTTAATACGACATACCGTCCCGTCGACAACAGCGCGAACTCTCTGGATATTAGGTTTGAATTTTCGTTTGGTTACTCCGGTCGTTTTACGTCCGACGCCACCGAGATATTTAGCTTTACCACGGCGAGCAATGCTGTTACCAGCCGAGGTACGCTTTCCTAAAAAATGACAAACTCTTGACATATCTGAGACTCCAATAAAATTATCACGTCCAAAGTTCGGCAATTATATAGCATTATTTTAAGTTTGCAAGGGTAATTTTCCTGTTTTTACTTAAATTTGGACGGGATAAAGCAGAAATATGTGAATAGAGCGTCTGAAAGCTTATATTACGGGTCTGCTACCTTGATACTCCATCGCATAAATTCCTTCGAGTTTTTGTATAATCGCATCGTGGCTGAATTTTTTCTTGACGGTCGCCTGTGCATTTTCTGTAATAGCGTGTAACTGTCTATCGGACAAATTTACAACTTCCAACATAGCATTGGCAAGTGCATCAGCATTTTGAGCAGGAATTAGATAGCCTGATTGACGATTGGTTATTATCTCACTGATTCCTCCAACATTGGTTGCAATACAGGGCAGTGCCGAGGCCATTGCCTCCAGTAGCGAGCGGGGAAGGCCCTCGGCAAGCGAGGCAAGAACAAAAACATCCATCGCTTTGAGAAGGCTCAGTATATCATCACGCTGGCCAAGAAAATGTACAGAATCGGCCAGCCCTTTTTCTGAGACAGTTCTTTGAAGCTCGTCTTTCAATCGACCCTGACCGATAATAATGAGGGTTGCTGATGGGATTTGTTTTTTTACAGTTTCAAATGCTTCAACGAGCAAAAACAGACCTTTTGTCGGGGCAAGTCTGCCGATGTTGCCGAAAACCACGCTTTCGGAGCCAAGGCCTATCTCGGCTTTGGCCTGGGACTTTGTCAGTTGGAGCCCGTCAAAACGGCCGTAATCAATGGAATTGCCCAGCGAGATAACTTTTTCATCCGGGACGGCCGGATTGCTTCGAAGTACATCATCCCTGACGGCATTTCCGACGGTCAGGATTTTATTGACCCACCTTAGAATGATGCGATTGGTTAGCTTGCGTCGCAGTGTTCTTGTCCTGTTGAGGCCATGGACGTGCGAAAAGACGATTGGCACGCCAGCAATCTTTGCGGCTATGGCTCCGTACAGAGTCGCCTGATATCTGTGACAGTGGAGAATATCAACCTTCTGCTGCTTGAGGACTTTGACCAGTTTCCACAGCACGGCTAGGTTAGCCTGGCCGACGGAGGGTTTTTGGGATACATAAAAAACTTTACAGCCGTTCTGTTCAAAAACGTTGGGTTCTTGGCTGTCCTTTGCCAAATAAATGCAGATTTTCTCATATCTGTCAGGATCCATACCTAAAATAACAGGCGTCCTCGAAGGTATATCGCCTCGGTACTGGGCCCAAAGCCTTGCTGCAACAATTTTTTTGTTTTCCATAATCGGTGTTTGTAGTCTAAAACAACAAGCTAATCTTGACCTATATTATACACCAGCCAAGTACGAAAGTCAAATAAACAGAACTCAATATATTACCTAGTTGTATAACTTTCACCTTTCTTTTTCTGTTTATTCACTTGAAAAACAACCTGTCAGACCAGGACCATGCGGCGGGTTCTTTACCTGCCAACTGGCCTGCAGGATACCCAGATCCAAAGCACCGACTCTGAAATAACCGTTCTTGTCATCACCACTTGAAGAACGATCAAAATCAGCACATATTTGGTTTCCAGATACACCAGGACCCTTTGGGGGCTCCTTAATCTGCCATGCACTCTGCAGAATACCTAAATCGAGAGCACCGACC
>CAZOPG010000230.1:0-3946 GCA_964581585.1 uncultured Planctomycetaceae bacterium
TGAACGAGGCAGTTAATATACATAGGATTTCGATATGCTGGGTATTTTATTTGGCTTAATAGCTGCTTTGCTTCAATCAACTTCCTATCTCTGCTTACGGCTGTTTTTCAAAAGACACAACAATGATGTTGTTAAGGTGCTTGTCCTTTCTCATATAATTATGGGGATCATTTCCATTCCTCTGGCGATACATCTAATGCCGGAGACCATGCCGAAAGTGTCAGACTATATTTACAGCCTCCTGGGAACCGCTGGTTTTTATCTCCTTGGTCAGTTGTTCTTATTTGCAGCAATTGCAAGATCAGAACCTTCGCGAGTATCGCCTTTTTTGGGTATGAAGATATTTATATTAGCAGTTATAAGTGTTGTTTTTTTTCAACAAAGTTTCGGCCTGGCAAAATGGTTAGCGGTTATTTTGAGTACGAGCTCGATATTTTTACTTTATAATTCTGGTAAAAAGTTGGACTTGAAATGTCTGTGTTTAATAGTTCTGGCATGTTTTTCTTATTGCTTATCAGATTTAGGCATTAAAGCCTTGGTGGATGATTTTAGATTTTTGGGACTACTCCGCGGTGCCTGCTTAAGTACTGCTTTGTGTTACAGCCTCTGTGGTGTTTTTGGGGTTTTAGTCCTTTTCTTTGTTCCGGGAAAATTAACCAGGGATACCTGGTTGTATTCTCTGCCTTTCGCTTTTTCCTGGCTTATCGCAATGATCTTTATGTTTTCGTGTATTGGATTGGTCGGAGTAGTCTTTGCTAATATTCTTCAATCCACTAGAGGAATCATGTCTGTTGCCTTAGGTTTTTTGATTGCCCATGCAGGTTTTGTGGCGTTAGAGCCAAAAATAACGAAAAAGATTTTGATGCAGAGGATATTAGCCGCGATTTTGATGACAATCTCTATTGCCATGTTTTTGTTGTAGAATAATGATAATATGAGCCAATTTGACATTATAAATTTTCTTGCGATATTTTTATATTTGGGTAGAATCGATGAAACCGGAGGAGTGGCCGAGTGGCTTAAGGCGACGGTCTTGAAAACCAACAGGAACCTTATTTGCAATTCAAAAAACGCTATCAATATATCAAAAAGTGTGTTTAGGTATGCGTGGTTGTAGTGGCTATGTAGGTAATTTGTGTCTATGGTCAGCACAATTTACAGCACAGTTTTTATTTTTAATTGATGACTCAAAGTCATATTGTGTTTACTTTGCTAATTGGGTTAATTTTTAATTTCAAATTCTTCTTGTATCCCGTGTCGTTCCAAAAGTCTTTAGAGCAATTTAAGTTTTCTTGTACCGTTTTTCGATATAGTATGTATGAAAACATATCCATTAGAACTAAGACGGCGGGTTATCAAAGCTGTTGATAAGAAAATTGGCACAAAAAAGGAAATCGCTGAAACTTTTTCCGTTTCCACTTAGCCCTCCAGCCATAAACATAAAACAGTTGTCGGCTTCGCCGACCACCACAATTCAAAATTAAGAATCAAAAATTATTTTCTACGGTACAAATGCATTTTCGTAGTGTCTTATCTGCGGTTTTCCCTTTTCGCCGAGGATGACTACTGCAACATCGAATCTTAACGGGATATTTTCAATATTGCGCGTTTGAATAAAATATTTGGCGGTGCGAATCAGTTTTGTTTGTTTGGCGAGGGTAATGGATGACTCAGCGTTGCTGAATTTTTCATCAGTCCTGGTCTTTACCTCGACAAAAACAAGGCCATTATCGGTACTGGACATAACCAGATCGATCTCGCCGAGTTTGCAGGAAAAATTGCGAAGAACGGTCTTTAGCCCTTTTCGCCTGAGAAATCGCTCGCAACGTCGCTCACCCCAGCGGCCGAGCAGTTTCGGCTCGGCCAGCAACTTTTTTCTGCTAAACCAGAATCCAGGCATCTTTTCGCTCGGATTATTTGCTGGTATGTTTGCTGCGTCTCTGTTTTAGTCTTACAGACTTGCCCACTCGGTCGCGAAGGAAGTACAGCTTAGCCCGTCTTGTCTTGCCGCTTCGGATAGGCTTTACATCAATCACATTTGGCGAGTTTATCGGGAAATGTCGCTCAACACCTTCGTCATTAACGATTCGGCGAACGGTAAAAGTCTCATTCATGCCGCGTCCTTTTCGAGAAATTACGGTACCGGCGAATAGCTGAACACGAGATTTCTGCCCTTCCTGTATCCTACAATGCACCTCAACCGTATCGCCTACCTCAAAATAGGGCAGCTCTTTCTTTAAGCTTTTCGATTCCACAAAATCCAACATTTCAGTTTTCACTGTATATCTCCTGTTTTTACTTTATTTTTCTATTTTAATAAATCCGGCCGATGCCGTTTCGTTCTTTCAACACTCTGTTCTTTTCGCCATTGAGCTATCTTGCCGTGATCGCCGCTGAGCAAAACTTCGGGAACTTTCATTCCCCTAAATTCTTCCGGCCTGGTATATTGCGGATACTCCAGCAGGCCGTTACTAAACGAATCTTCCATCGCAGAGTCGTCATCGCCCAGCGCGCCGGGCAATAATCTAACTACCGCATCGACAATAACCATCGAGACTAACTCACCGCCGCTAAGCACATAGTCGCCAATCGAAATTTGCTCAGCATCAAGGCCCACTCTTATCCGCTCGTCAAAGCCTTCATATCGGCCGGCAATCAAGAGCAGCCTTTCTTCTTTGCTCAACTGCACCGCTTTGGCCTGGTCCAACTTTTTACCTTGCGGCGTAAGCAGGATTATCCTGCCCGGCTTCTCCGTCTGTTTTTGAACATGCTCAACACATTCGAAAAGCGGCTGGGGCATCATCACCATACCAGGCCCGCCACCGTAAGGTTTATCATCAACCTTGTTGTGCTTGTTCGCAGCAAAATCTCTAATATTTGAAAGAACTATCTCAACGATGCCTTTTTCGCGGGCACGCTTCAATATCGAATAATCAAACGGCGATGCGAACATCTCCGGAAAAAGTGTTAGAATATCGATTCTCATCACTTTATTTTATCTATTCAGACTCTTTAGGTTCTTCGGCCTTTTCTTCAGCTTCAGAATCATCTGTTTTCACTTCGGCGGCCTCGACCTCTTCTTTTGCCTTAGCCTCTGCTTCGGCTTCTTCTTTTGCCTTAGCCTCTGCTTCGGCTTCCTCTTTTGCCTTGGCTTCTGCCTCTGCTTTAGCTTCAGCCTCTGCTTTTGCTTTAGCTTCAGTCTCTTCTTTGGCTTTTGCGGCAGCAGTCTCGGCGTCTTTTTGAATCTGCTTACGCTCGGTCTCATCGAAGGGTTTGCCGGCTTTGCGAGCGATAGCTAACGCTCGTTTTCTACGGGTAATTTCATCTTCGTGGTGCTTACTTTCAAAGCCGTGTTTGACCAGTAGATCGCCAACAGTTCTGCTCGGAACCGCACCCTGGCCGAGCCAGTATTCGATACGCTCCTTATTGAGCACTACCTGTTTTTCAGGATTCTTTTCGATTGGGTCGTAATGGCCCAGCTTTTCCAGAATTTTGCCGTCACGCTGGGTACGCGCCTCGACGGCATTAAGCCTGAAAAAAGGCCTGTGGCGTCGTCCCAACCTCGCAAATCTAAGTTTTACCGACATTTTAGTTCCTTTCTATATATAATTAAATTTTCCCGAACAGCCCATTGCCGTCCAGAAAACAGGTTTCCAAACAAAGCCCAACATTTTAACAACATTGCCCCCCGATGTCCATACAAATTTCAAAATCCAAAAACCCCGAAAATCAACCTGTTAAGGACTATTTTATGTTCTCAAGCATATTCTCGACGTTGTCATCCTCTTTGATATCAAGCCATTGCACTTGTTTGAAGGTTTTGAACCAGGTTCGCTGACCCTTGGCAAATTTCCGCGTATTTATCTTTATCTGTTCGATCGCCTCGTCCAGCGTCAGCACACCATTTATATATTCAATAATCTCGGCATAACCTATCGCACTGCGA
>CAZOPG010000231.1:0-3945 GCA_964581585.1 uncultured Planctomycetaceae bacterium
CAACATCAGCAATCCCCGATCACTTCAGGTCGGACAAACACTGAAAGTTATCCATGGCCCTTTTCACGCAATTGTATATCGCTCTGCTTTTTTGATTGATGTGTACCTGCAAAATACTTATGTTCGCAGTTACAAGATCGGCACCGGCAAAGACGGAAAGGATACACCGATTGGCAAATGGCGAGTAAAACCTGGAGGAAAACTTATCAAGCCTACCTGGACAGACCCCGATACAAATGTCACCTACGCTGCTAACGACCCCAATTATCCGCTCGGATCAGGATATATCGCCCTGGAAGGAATCGAACTCAAAACGGAAGGAATCTCAGGAATTGCGATTCACGGAACAAAAGACGAATCAACGATCAGAACAAAAAGCTCCCGTGGATGTATACGCCTGTATAATGGCGATTTAATCGAACTATTCAATATGCTTGAACCCGGCTATTCCGAAGTAAATATCTTAGAGTAACTCAATTGTCAGCTAAATCTGATGAACCGTATCGGCCATAAACGTCGCACAAAGATAGGAACATGGAGCATATCCATTTGTCTGCATCTGGTTGCGATCATCATTTTCTCTCGTCTGGGACTTTCGCAAAATCCGAAGTCGGTCGCAATAAACCGAGCACCTGAAACTAAGATAAGCCGGGTAAAAGAAATTATTGACAGCGTCCCCATTATGCCCAGGCCGAAAATAAGCAAGGCCATCGGAACACATACTTCAATAAATTTGAATATCCCAGTAAATCCGGCAAACTTCCAGCCATCACCAAGGCCAGCTACCATCGCAAAACTGGCCTCTGCCGGAGCCACCGCAACATTACCTACCAATAGTTCTGCCAGCAGTGTTGAGTTTTTTGGCAATAGAAGTTATCAAAGAAAAATCTGCTATATTGTTGACGCTTCCGGATCAATGCAGGGAATTTTCAGTAGCGTCCGCCAAAATCTCAAACAGTCAATACAGAACCTGCAGCCGGATCAGTATTTTAATATTATCTTTTTCGGCTCCGGCACCTTGCTGCATTTCAATGGCACTCAACTCGTCCGAGCCGCACAAAAAAACAAAATTGCCGCCTATACTTTTATCGATGACGCGACACCGGGCGGGGCCACAAATGCCATGACCGCTTTGACCGAGGCAATGCGACTGCGAGACAGTCTGGGCAAAGCGCCTGAAATGATCTATTTTCTTACAGACGGCTTTGAACTCAGCGACCAACAGAGCGGAGAATTTCTTTATCAACTGCTCAATTTTAGAAAAAACCTTGCCCCTGAGACAAAAATCAATACCATTGGCTTCTGGGCCCAACCGGCAGACTGCAGGCTCTTACGCAAAATCGCACAAAAATGTAATGGCACCTTTATACAATGGAGTATGGACAGCAATGAATAAATCGGCACTGTTGAAAATTGTTATTTTAATTGTCACCCTAGCCGTGGTCTCTGCTGTCGTTTTTGCCACAATGAGTTCTACCTGGCAGGCCGATGCGAAAAGTTCAAAAACGTTCTTTGCCCAATTCATCATCGATGGCGGCCCAATTGTATGGTTTATCATGCTGCCGCTATCTGTTATCACACTGCATTTTGCTATTGATTACTTCCTTACCATCCGCCGCAAAATTCTTTTACCGCCCAATTTCAGCATCGACATCATCAAGACTATAAGGCTCTCAGGCCACGAAGAACTCACGGCCAAATTAGCAGAAAAAACCGACTTCGTAAGCCTGGCCGTAACAAGAGCCATAAAAAGTCTCACCGCCGACCGCAGACAGATTGAAATACAGCTTCAGATGCAAAATGTCATCGCTGAATCTCTTCAGGAACAGTCCTTGAAATTAATGCGAAAGATCGAATGGACGAACATCATTGGAAATGTCGCACCGATGATAGGTCTTTTTGGAACGGTATTTGGAATGATAAAATTGTTCAACGAAATCGTCCTTGCTGGCGGACAGCCTCGACCCGACCAGATGGCCGGGGGTATAAGCATCGCACTGGTAACAACATTCTGGGGTCTGCTCATTGCAATTCCCGCCTTGGCGATTCACGGCATATTCAGAAATCGAATCGAATCAATCGCTGCCGAAGCTGCTTTGCAGGGGGAAATGGTTCTCGTCGAAATAAAAAGTTCCGTAGAATCGCTGCCAAATCCACGTCCTGTCGCTGGTGAACTATGAAATTCAATATGACCCCAATTATTGATATTGTTTTTCTGCTCATTATTTTTCTCGTCGTAGTCTGTCGCCAGATTGATGCCGAAAATTTTGATGTTTCCGTCCCGGACAAATGCCGCTTTGCCCAGCCCCAGGCCAATGACTCTACCGGCCTTACCACTGTTACTGTTACGAGAGACAGCGAAGAAGAGCAATTCATTTTTGCCGTTGGTGCCGAGAGAATCGACCCCTCTCTTTCAGCGGATATTGTCAGCCAACTTATTGAAAAAGTAAATCGTCATTTGAAAAACTCCCCTGCCGGGGCAAAAACCGTCTACCTTCGGATCGACAGAGACATCAGCTATTTTCACGCTCAAAAGGTCCTTGCCGCGGTGGCACAGAGCAAGGCCGAGACAATCCAACTGGCAGCGCTAAAACCAGCCGCCCCATGATCAGAGAATTGCTGTTTCACATTTTCGCCAATTCTGTTATAATCCTCTTTTCGTTATATTAAGACTGGAAACTCATGGCACTACCAACAGTTGCAATAATCGGCCGGCCAAATGTCGGCAAAAGTTCTCTTCTAAACGCCCTTGCAGGCGAGATGATAAGCATTGTCGAGCCCACCGCAGGCGTTACGCGCGACCGCGTCAGCGCTATAATCAATTATAATGACCGCTACTTCGAGTTGGTCGATACCGGCGGGTACGGCATCGTCGACAGCGACGAACTGAGCGACCACATTGATAACCAGATTTACCAGGCGATAGAAAACGCCGATTTAGTGCTCTTCATCGTAGATATCCGTGACGGCATCACGCCGCTGGACGAAAAAATCGCACGACTCCTGAGAAGGCACAACCTAAAGGTAATCACCGTTGCCAACAAAGCCGACACAGCGAAGATGTTCCCCGCTGCCGGCGAATTCGAAAGACTTGGCTTTGGCCATGCTATCTGCATTTCAGCGACAAACAACCTTAATAAAACACTGCTCATAGAAAAACTTGTCGATCTGATAGAACACCTGCCCATTGAAAAACCGGCCAAGCCCGTGATGAAAATCGCGATAGTCGGCAAACGCAACGCCGGCAAAAGCACCTTTATCAACGCCATTGTCGGCCAAGATCGAGTAATCACCAGCGAAGTGCCCGGCACAACACGAGATGCCGTTGATGTCCGTTTTGAAAAAGATGGACAGACCTTTATCGTCATCGACACGGCCGGGGTAAGAAAGAAAAACAAAATGGCCGACGACATAGAATATTACAGCTATGTCCGCGTAACCAAATCAATTTATCGTGCAGACATCGTTTTCTTTATGATTGATGCCATGCTGCCCATATCACAGGTTGACAAAAAACTGGCCAGCTTTATCAGTGACCAGTTCAAAACGTGTATACTCATAATTAACAAATGGGACCTGGCAAAGGAAACTGCCACGGCAGAGGACTTTTCCGAATATCTCACCACAGTACTGCCCGGAATGCGATACGAACCGATCGCATTTACCACCGCTACAGAAAAAAAGAATATCCAGAGCGTACTCGATTTGGCCAACGAACTATTCAAACAGGCTACAACACAAATATCAACACCCGTGTTAAACAAAGCAATTGAGCAGGTAAGCGAAGAGCGTGTAGGCGGGTCGAAGAAAAAAGGCGGTTTCCCAAAAATATATTACGCTACACACATCGCCACGAATCCGATTACTTTCCTGCTATTCGTCAACCGGCCAGAGTCGTTTGATGAAAATTATCAGCGATTTCTCATCGGAAGACTTCGCGACCTA
>CAZOPG010000232.1:0-3944 GCA_964581585.1 uncultured Planctomycetaceae bacterium
TTGATGAATGAAGAAATAATACAGGGTTAAAATATGGAAAAGCAGACAGCTCAGTTAAAAATTGAACCACCTCCTGAAAAACAACAAATAGACAAGGCCTGGATAGCTCTTGAAAGATTAAAATCTGTCAGAGATTGGTCTCCTCGTGAGTTGTTCAAACAGCTGGAAATAATGGGATATGTAGGACAAGAAGAAGCAAGGCGTAGATTATGCCTTATGGCATATAGACATATCAGAAGGCTAAAAGACCACTTCCTTGACAATATACCTATTGAAAAACTGCCAACAAAGTCAAATGTTTTGATGGTAGGACCGACAGGTTGTGGGAAAAGTTTTTTGGCGGAACTGTTATTTGGAAAGATTCTTGGTGTCCCTGTTGCAACAGTTGATATGACTGGTTTCGTAGAAACTGGCTATATGGGAAGATATGTATCAGAAATTCTTTATGAACTAAAAACTACTGCTCACAATAATTTTTTCTGGGCAAAGATGGGTATTTGTATATTAGATGAATTTGATAAGATATCAGGTGCTGGCAGTAATATCCGTTTCGGAGGAGGAGGAACAACAAAGGATGTGTCGGGCTATGGAGTGCAACGTGGTCTCCTGAAACTGTTTGAGGGGGGAAAGCATAAGATAGCCTGCAAAGGACCACTTGGCACTCAACCTGATGAGTGTTTAGAAACTGACTGTATTTCCTTTGTTGCCTGTGGTGCTTTTACTGGAATAAAAGAAATAGCTGTCAGAAATCAAGGGAGCAATTTTGGTTTCAGAAGAGGCAGCAATGAAGAACAAACAGGAGGGACTGCATATAAACTAACCCAAGATGATATTTCATCTGTTGAAATATTCAGCACATATGGCTTTTTACCTGAATTGATTGGAAGGTTTAGTTCTATTTCTCGTCTAAATCCCCTTGGTGAAAATGATTTGAAAACCATTTTGCAAAGAAATGTTCTTCCTAAATACAAGCAGGAATTCAAAAGAGAAGGACAAAAACTATCTGTTCCACATGAAATTATAGAAAAAATAGTCAAAAAGGCCATAGAACGAAAAACAGGAGCAAGGGGTTTATCTCTTTTGCTTACCGAGCATTTTGAAAATCAGGCTTTTGAACTGTTTGGTAAAAATAGTTCTGATGCTTCAGATGATATTCCTTTTTAATACACCAATCTGTCAGTGGCATCGGCCAATTGGTCGATTGAATTCCTGGTATAGATTGCAGTCGTATTTAATGACTCATGGCCTAATATGGAAGCCAATTGGGATAAATTTCCAGAAGCTCCTCCATTTTCTGCCGAAGAAATAAAATTATGAGAAAAAGTATGACGCAGCACATGGCAATGCAAATTTTCAATTCCAGTCAGAGCCCTGTATTTCTCAAAAATAGTCTGAATGCCGCGTCTATTGAGTTCCCCCCTCTCACCTATAAAAACTCTTTGACAATCGACAGGTGGTCTGGTTTCAAGATATTGACTAATAGCTTTTCTTGCATTTAAGGGAAGGGGAACCACCCTTTGTTTAGAGCCCTTGCCATGGCGATAAAATACCGTTCCTTTCCTGTCAGATATCGACAAATCAGACAATTCCAAATAGGTAACATCGCTGAGCCGTGCGCCAGTGTAAAGTATCAGGGAAAATATTGCTTTTGCTCTTATATCTTTTCTCAGTTCTACTTCTCGCAGTAATTTTCTGACCTCTGCTCTTGTCAGTCCCTGAGGAGCAAGTGGTTGTCTTTTTAATTCTTTTACGGACAAAGCTGGATTATCAGGTATGTAGTCATGCTGACAAAGCCATTTGAAATATTTTCTGATAGAAGCAAGACTACGATTTATTGTCGATACCGCCTGTTTTTTGTCCTGATGGAGAAATTCCCTGAAATCACTTATATCCCTGGCCGTTACTCTTTCTATATCCCAAGGTTCGGCATTAGCAGTAGTAAACCATTTGGCAAATTTTCTGATATCAAGAACAAGAGCCTGTATGGTGTGCGGGGAAACATCCAACATATCCATGAATTGGTGGATATGTTCTTCCTGTTTCGGTCTTATCGATATGCCTTGAAAAACATTATGTTCGTAGTTTTTGTTGCTTTGTGAGCTAAAATTCGACATAAATTTGATACTCCTAATACTGTATTCTGCACATAATGACCCTTATGTTCGTGGTTTATGTTCGGAGTTCCGGCAGTTCAAGTGCCGAAAAACTTCGGTAAGTATGTAATCATCCGTTACATTTTCAGTTCCATCAGGGAAACAGTCCTTGACAGTTCCTAAGGTTTTTGTATCATCGTTAGATTGAAATACCTGATTGTGTAGTTTAACTAAAATTATATAGGGAAACGGACTAATGGCCACAATGCTTGCAGCGGTATTACATGATTTCAATAAACTTAAACTTGAACAGATTCCTATTCCACGAGCGGAAGGTCCTGGAGAGGTAGTTGTTCAAATTAAGTCGTGCGGATTTTGTGCCACAGACTATAAAGCTATTAAAGGTATTCGCAAGAATATCATATTCCCATCTATTGTTGGCCATGAACCCAGCGGAGTTGTATCGGAAGTAGGTCCTGGTGTTTCGCATGTCAAGGTGGGCGATGAAGTGATAGTTCAGCCTAGTGGATTTTGTGGATTCTGTAAGAACTGCAGACTGGGCAATACAAATTATTGTGAACATTCAATCACGACTGGAGGGGATGGTGCTAATGATGTGTGGCCTGGCGCTTTTGCACAATATATGAAAGCGAGAGAATCAATGCTTTTTTTAAAGCCGAAAACCCTTGATTTCGATGTTGCTGCTATAACGGAGCCGCTTTCGGGTGCATGGAAAGGCGTGATCCATTACAGTCAGATGCAAATAGGTGATGATGTGGTGGTGATCGGAGTTGGCAGTATCGGCCTACTCTGTCTAATGGTGGCAAAGGCGGCAGGTGCAGCCCGATTAATCGCAATCGACACTAGTGAGTATGCACTTGAAAATGCTATGGCTCTGGGGGCAACACATATTGTCAACCCAGCCAAATGCAACGCAAAAAAACGTGTTTATGAGATTATTCCCAACGGGCCCGATTTGATTATGGAAGCGGCCGGCCCAATTCAGGCTGTCAAATTAATGGTTGATTTGCGACGACGTGGTACTCGCTGGAATATTTTTGGTATCACCACGCACGAAAAGTTTGAATTGGATGGCGGTTACACACATTTTCTCGAAGGTCGAATGGACGCTAGTTTTGGCACGACTCCTCTGGCTATGACAAAAGCGATCAAGTTAATGGAAACAGGGGTTATCAATGTCAAAAAAATTATTTCACATCGCTTTCCCCTGAATCGAATCCATGAGGCCATAGCGATAATGGAGTCAACCGAACGGAACAAGGTGGTGATCAATCCATGAGGGCCATAGTCAATACATCTGCCAATCAATTAGAATTGCTCGAGTATCCATTGCCTCAACCGGGACATGGGCAAGTGAGAATACGCACAGTGGCATGTGGTATTTGTGCTACAGATATGGAGATGATTGCTGGATGGGACCGTACAAACTTCCCGGCTATTCCCGGCCATGAGTGGGCAGGCATAATTGATGCCGTAGGGGAAAATGTCGACAACTCCATGGTCGGTCGCAAATGTGTAGCAGAAAATGTCTTGGCCGATGGCGGCGAAGTAGGATTTGAACATCCCGGAGGGTATGCAGAGTATTTTCTCACCAGTAGTGATAAAACGCAGTTTTTGCCGGACAATTTTTCATTGAGTACGGCGACATTGATTGAGCCGTTGGCTGTTTCAGTTCGCGGAATACGGAAATTGGGGAATAGACTACCTGAGCCGATATTGATCTTTGGCGATGGGCCGATTGGTTTAATAATGACAATGTTGCTCAAAAGAGGTGGAACAAAACAGCTCATAATTGTTGGTGGCCGAGAAAACCGACTAAAATTAGCCCAG
>CAZOPG010000233.1:0-3935 GCA_964581585.1 uncultured Planctomycetaceae bacterium
TTGGTAATGTCTATCATCTGGCAACGGCTGTTTGTGACGATGCTAAAAACTTCTCTGGAAATTTCCATTTTTTATAAATCCTTTACATCTGGTCGATTACGCCGATACCGAGCAGTTCTTCCAGCCCATGCCGAATCGTCCTTGCCGTCAGACGGCAGAGCAACAGACGAGTCGGCCGTTTATTTTCATCCGCATCAAGTACCGGGCAGGCATTGTAAAAACTACTGAATTTCTGAGCTAATTCGTAAAGATATGCGGTAATATAGTTCGGGCGATAGTCAGCAACGGCAGTACTTATCGCTTCGGTATATCTTATCAACTGTTTAGCTAAATCCAACTCGGCTGGTTCGGTCAGATTCAAACTGTCCAATCCTTCGAGTTCACGTTCGACATCGATGTTCTTGGCAACAGCTTTCCGCTCAATGGATTTAACCCGTGCGTAAGCGTATTGCATATAAGGAGCGGTGTTGCCCTCCATCGCGAGCATCTTGTCAAAGCTGAATATGTAATCGCTCGTACGGTTATTCGAATAGTCCGCATATTTGACAGCACCAATTCCAACTGCCTCGGCAATCGCGTCTTTCTTATCGTCCGGCAAATCAGAATTCTTTTCTTCAACAACGGCCCTTGCCTTGCTGACAGCCTCAGCCAGCAGCTGCTGCAGTTTTACACTTTCGCCGCTGCGGGTTTTGAAGGGCTTGCCGTCTTCGCCGAGAACACTTCCGAAAGTAATGTGAGCAAGGCTAACATTTTCCGGTGTCCACCCAGCCGCCTTTGCCGTCGCAAAGAACATCTCAAAATGCAGCTTCTGCCTTGCATCGGTTACATAAATTATTCTATCCGCTTTCAATTTGCCAACGCGATATCGAAGCGCTGCCAAATCAGTTGTAGCATAGAGAAACGCACCGTCGCTTTTGCGAACAATAAAAGGCAGCCGGTCACCCTCCTTGTTTTTGAAACCCTCAAGGAACACACAAACCGCCCCATCAGATTCCTCAGCCAACCCAGCTTTTTCCAAATCCTTTACAACACCAGGCAAATCCGCATTGTAACTGCTTTCGCCTTTAGCATGTTCAGCCAGCAGGGTTACGTTCAATCGCTGACAAAGTCGGCTGCAGTGATCTATTGAAAGTTTGATAAAATCGCCCCACGCCTTGAGCACGCTTTCATCGCCGCTCTGCAGACGCACAACATATTGTCTCGCCAGGTCAGCAAACTGAGAATCCTCATCAAAGCGTTTTTTAGCTGCCTTGTAAAACACCTCCAAATCAGAAAGTTCACTGTCCAGCCCCTGAGCGTCCAGTTCGTTCATATGTGCGATCAGCATTCCGAATTGCGTTCCCCAGTCGCCGACATGATTCTGCCTAATAACATTGTGCCCGAGGAACTCAAGCACCCGACAGATACAATCACCGATCACCGTACTTCGCAAGTGTCCAACATGCATTTCTTTAGCAAGATTAGGCCCGCAGTAGTCAACTACGATCTTCTTCTGCCCAGTTGTCTCTACCCCAAGCCTCTCGTTGTCAGCGGCGATCTCCAATAGAGCGCTGGCAAGAAATTCAGGCTTCAATCTTAAATTGATAAATCCCGGTCCGGCGATTTCCGGCTCTTCGCAGATATCCGAAATATCAAGGCTCTTTACGACTTCCTCGGCCAGCCCGCGCGGATTCGTCTTCAGCTTTTTAGCGATAGCCATAACGCCGTTAGCCTGATAATCGCCGAACCTGCTGTCGGTAGCGGCTTTGACAATCGCAGAGCCGTTCTGGCCGGTCGCCTGGGCAATTGCTTTTGATATTCTCTCTTCAAGTATTTTCAGTATCGGTTTCATAATGCGTTATTTAATCACATATCCAACAGTTTTGCACGGAATTTTTATATTGGTTTAGCCACAAGAACCCCCTGCAGTGCAGGGGGCTAACAGGAGTTTTTGAACTTTATGTCCTTTATCTTCGGCGAAATTCAAAAATGCATATTCGCCGCGATATTTTTCCGCTGCCCGGTCGTAGGCTTTGGCGGCTGTTTTTTCGTCCTCAAAATAGCCGAGGTTTTGTGATTTATTGTTAATATAAATCCTTGCTCGCCACTTTTGCTTCTTCCCGTCCCAGACGACGCCTTTATATTTTGATTTAGCTCGGCTTGTGCCCATACGGCTATTCCAGGAATTCTGCTGAGCTGTAACAATCCGCAAATTTGCCTTACGATTATCAAGGCCGTTTCGGTTTATGTGGTCAACAAAAAGTCCATCCGGAGCCTTGATAATCTGGCGGTGCATAATGCATCGGAACTGGGTGTTGTTTTTTCTTACCGTACGAGCGGCATAATAGTTTTGACTGTTGCCAGCTGAGAGATGCCATTTGTGTTTATTCAATTCATTGAAGTCATCCTGGTCAACGATTGTGAATTTGCCCTGCGTAAGAATGATCCTACGAAAGGCATATCCATAGCGAGCCCTTCGCCACAAAAGGAGCAGGCACACGCAGACCTTCTCTACGAAAAATGGAATTGTAAATTCGATTCTAAACTTGATTCTTCTATTCCCCTTTGCCGGGTAAACCGGAAATACTAAATGCTAATATCTAAACCCTAAATAAATCCAAAATTCAAATTACCAAAATCGTAACCATCCACAACACATATCCGATCCAAACATTCTGTTTGGTTGCCCCTCCGTATTACATGAAAACTTGCGTGTTTCTGCTGAATTTGACGAAAATATTTTGTTGGATTGGTTGTAAGTGCTTGTAAATAAAGGGAAAGTTTTTTTTATTTTTTTGAAAAACGCAGGTTTTTACTCGCGCGTTTTGAGCTATGTGGAGAGGGAGAATCTTTAATTTTTAATTCTTAATTTGGAATTGTGGAAGATGATTCTCAAAAGCATAACTAAAACGAGATTTACTTCTGTCTTGCTTTAATTAATCTTTGAAATCCTTAAAGAAATTGTAATCGATATCGTAGGTAGTTCTGGGATTTAAACCCAATTCAAGTTGTTCAAAAAGAGCGATCAATCTTTCTCCATCTACCAGCTCAATTGGAGGGACACCCTCACGGATAGCTTCTCTTTTGGCATCAGCTGTATATGTTCCGGTTGTGATAATGATTCCTTTATCTGCTCGACCCATCATGGCACCTCTGAAGTCACGAACTTGGGATACACTCACTGAGCCTGAATAACGTTTGCTTTGGAATAAAACTTTAAAACTTACGAAAGGATTGATTTGAAGAATGCCAATTCCATCTATCCCACCATCGCCAGTTTTACCTGTTACAACAACTTCTTGAAAACCAGATTCTCTAAGTAGACGCTGGCATAATCTCTCAAAACCAGATGGTGGTAAGGAAAGGATGATATTAAGCAAGTCATCTTTATCGGTTGTCTGATCAGCAGGAGGTGATGTCTCAATACTTTCTTCTTCAGTTGGGATTGCTTTTTCCTCTTGAATGGAGGTTATTTCAGAGGTAATCTTTTTCAGACGAGGAAGCGATTGGGACTGAACATCCTTTTTTATTTGCTAAATCTTAATTTTCTTCGCATCACCCCAGAGCATTTCGAGGTTGTAGTATTCTCTGTACTCTTCGTCGAAGAGGTGAACTATCACATCTACGAAGTCCAGGAGTATCCATTTTCCCTGATCGTAGCCTGCCCGTCCGAAAAGCTGATGGCCGTTACTTTTGGCAAGTAGTTGGGTTTCGTCGGCAACTGTGCGAGTCTGCCGATCGCTTGTTCCGGTGGCTATAACGAAATAATCGGTAGCTGGGCTCTTATCCTTCAAATCGAGAACGACGACATCGGTGCAATTCAGCTCCATCGCTATTTTAGCAGCGGCAATAGCAAGGTCTTTGCCTTGAAGTTTTTCTTTTTTAGTCAATTTATGAAATATCTTGAATTTTAATTTGAAGCGCAACGCTTCGCTGTTTTTATCAGCCCGCTTTAG
>CAZOPG010000234.1:0-3915 GCA_964581585.1 uncultured Planctomycetaceae bacterium
AGTTCAACAGCAAGCTGATCCAATGCTTTTTTGTTAATATCCACCAATACCAATACCGCTCCATTTTGGGCGAACAACTTTGCGACAACTTTGCCGATTCCGCCGACAGCGCCGGTTACGATAACGACCTTTTCTTTGAATTCCATTATCTAATCTCCCATGCTTTCAACCAAAGCCAACGCTTTTTAAGTTTTCATTAATATGACAATATCCGGTTTTTGCCTATTCTATCGATTATTCGAGGTAAAGGCCTCAGAATATGGAAAGTTAATTTTCATTAAAAAGTTCCTTTACAAACTTATATGGATATCTTACCATATATCTATGAAACAAACAAGACAAAAGCTCAAACCTATTGTTAATAATGACAAGATAGGACAATTGATAGCAGTTCTACAAAATTACATCATTGACGGCAAGCTAAAACCCGGCGACAAGATTCCGGCAGAAAGAGATCTTGCTTCGCAGTTAGATGTCAGCCGATTCAGTTTACGGGAAGCTTTGCGGGTTGCTCAGTCTCAAGGGCTTATCGAGATAACTCGCGGCAGACAACCGACTGTCGCCAGACCATCAGCCACTGCTGCTGCCAGGGTAATCTCCCTTACTCTCCGGCGGACAGACAAGACACTGCTTGATTTGATCGAAGCCAGGCAGTCTCTTGAATGTGGTATCGCCAGATGCGCCGCTCTGCATGCAAAGCCCTCTCATATTGAAGCGATGAAGAAAACTATCGATGATTTGAAGAATAATAAAAACAATCTGAGTATCTGCGTGGAAAAAGATTTTGAGTTTCATAATATCCTGGTCAAGGCCAGCGGCAATAAAGTTTTCGAAATCGTACTGGCACCACTGACCGAATTGCTGAAAAAGTCAAGAACCAAAACGATGAAAGTAAACATGGAAAGAGCCATTCTAGGCCATGGAAGGATACTTAAAGCTATTATCAAAAAAGATGCTGACCAGGCTGCACAGGCGATGCACAATCATCTAAAAATGGCTGAAGAAGACTTAAAAAAAATTACAGGGGTTTCAAAATGTCAAAAGTAATTGATCTTACATTGCCGCTTTATCATGGTTGTCCAGGTATGCCGCTGGATCCTAAATGTGCCGTTATTGTCCATCACACTATCGACTCAATGAAGTATAACATGACACAATTAAGTTTGAGTACTCATCAGGGTACACATCTTGATGCGCCGTATCATTTTTTCAATGACGGCAAAACTGTTGATAAACTTGACTTAAGTAAGTGTGCAGGCCCGGCTGAAATTATAGACCTGCCCGGCCTGAAACCTAAATACAACCTGACCATCAAGGACATCAAACCATTCGAAGAAAGGATAACACAGAGCAGCCGAATTATATTACGCACGGGCTGGTGGCGAAAATTCCCCGCAAAAGAATACTTCTTTGATGGCCCAATGATAAGCCCCCAGCTAGCTCAGTGGTTTGCACGAAAAAAGATAGCAATGTTAGGGCTGGAAACACCAGGTGTGCATTCAGTGGAGTGGGAGAAGGTCCATAAGATACTATTAAAAGCTGAGATAGTAATCATTGAAGGCCTGGCATACTTGAACAAGATTAAGAAAGATAAAGTGTTCTTTGTAGCGGCTCCATTGAAAATCAAGGGTCGTGACGGCTCACCAGTTAGAGCAATTGCTATTGAAAACGTCAATTTACTGAAGTGAAGACGTAATCGAATAATAGAAAGGGTTATCAAAATGAAAGAAAGGAAAACAATCAAGGATCGCTTTAAGAACAAGGTTGCTATTGTAACAGGCGGTTCCTCGGGTATCGGCCGAACAATTACGGAGGAGTTATGCAAAGAAGGAGCATCGGTGGCTTTTTCCGGAATTAGCGATATAGGTGAAACAACAGCAAAAGAATTGACTGAAGCTGGCTTCGATATATTATTTTGCCGCGGCGATATGGCTGACGAAGAATTCTGCAAAAGTATTGTCACCCAGACGCTGGCAAAGTGGGGCAAAGTAGATTACCTTGTAAACAATGCTTTTTCATTTACTGCCAAAGGCATAGATGCAACAACGGAAGACTGGCTTCGTTCCTATACGGTTGGGCCAATGGGCTATGCCAGGATGGTGCAGAACGTTGTCCCGGCTATGAAAAAGCAAGGCGGCGGAGCCATTGTTAACATGTCAAGTATATCAGCTTTTCAGGCTCAGCCGAATCGCTGGACATATAATTCCGCCAAGGGTGCGGTTAATACCTTGACAAAAAATATGGCTCTTGATCTTGCAAAATATAAGATCAGGGTCAACAGCATCAGTCCAGGCTGGATTTGGACACGGGAAGTTTATAAGGCCGCTGAAATGGATGGTGGAGGCCGAGAGAAGTGGGACACTATCTGGGGGCGATATCACATGCTTGAAAGATGTGGTGAAGCTGTGGAATGTGCAGGGCCTACGCTTTTCCTGTTAAGCGACGATGCTTCATTTATAACAGCAACAGATCTGCCGATTGATGCCGGCTACCAGAGTATGGGGCCGGAAGGTCTTGGCAAAACAACCGTTATTGCAGGCTCTGATTGAAAGGTAATAAGATTGTGAAAGGCAGGGAAAATGATAATTGATGCTCACATGCATTTATGGAACAAAGTTGAGGGTAAACTCGGAAACAAAAAGGTTTCACCCGTTAAAAATGGTGTGATACGGGTTGGTACAAAAAGCTATCAGGGAATGCCAAGTTGGTTTTCTGATTGCCGTAATACAGTAGAGTTGGCGGTAGCTGCTTTTGATGATGCTGGTGTTGACGCTGCGGTGGTTACTCAGGAATATTTGGATGGCAATCAAAACCAGTATCTGTTGAAAGTCAAAAAGAAATATCCGGACAGGTTTTTTGTTCACGGCCTAATTGATTTTACACGTCCAAAAGTCCTCAAAGAGCAGTTCAAAAAAATCATCAGCCAAGGCTTTAAAGGTGTTAAATGTCCAGCTATGTTTTTGCCTCAACTTAAACGGCCTGTAAGACTTGATGAGCCCGCTGTTATGTGGATATGGGAGCAGATGGCCGATAAGAATATGATCCTTTCAATAGACCTTGCTCCTGGAAATGTGCAGACTGGACAGATGAAGCGAATTATAAAAACATTCCCAGGGCTTAAGATTGCCATAGGGCATTTCGGTATGGTTGGACATGACAACTGGATGTCTCAAATTCATCTGGCTGAATCCGAAAATGTGTTTATCGAATGTGGAGGAATTATCTGGTTGCACCGGCAGGAAGGACCCCAATTCAAAAAAGCTCAGGCAAAGATAAAACAAGTGGTCCATGCAATAGGCGCTAATAAAATAATGTGGGGGTCGGATTATCCTCGAACAATGGTAGATTTCACTTATCGCCAGAGCATGGAATTTGTAACAAAAGGCTGTAATTTTCTAACAGAAAAAGAAAAAAAAGCTTTTCTTGGCGACAATGCCGCTAAACTTTATGGCTTCAAATACAACAGAAAAAAACTCAAGCCGCGGACTCGTATTACAGAACTTTAAATAGAACTTAGTATTGCGAAAACAAGAAAGAGAGATCAGGATGAAACTTGAAAATAAAGTCGCAATTATTACTGGCTCAAGTAAAGGTATTGGCGAGGGTATTGCCAGAGTTTTCTCAAAAGAGGGTGCTAACGTGGTCATTATCTGCCGTACTGAGCAAATGGGACAAAAAATGGCAGATGAACTTGGAGCCAAAGATGGTAGGGCGATTTTTGTCAAGACCGATGTAACGAAAAGCCAGGATATTCAGGATATGATAAGCAAAACGGTCGAGACATTTGGCAAACTTGATATTCTTGTCAACAACGCTGGCTATCACTTGTCCAAGAATGCCGAGGATACCAGTGAAGATGAATGGGAGTTTATTCAGAATACTAATCTTCGCAGCACATTCCTCTGTTCTAAATAT
>CAZOPG010000235.1:0-3902 GCA_964581585.1 uncultured Planctomycetaceae bacterium
ACTTTGCGTGGAAAAACCTTCAAAGCAAAAGCTAACAATACAATAGTTTTGAGATATCATAATTTTTTTGAAAGCTTTTTGCTGTTATTGGTACAGTATGGTCATTTGTATTTGTTTAATCTATAATATGTGACAGTGGAGCAAAACATGGTTGGTTCGGAATTAGTGCGTCGAATAGGTTTTTGGGGTGTCGATTTAATCAAGGGTTCACCAATAAGACAGCATATTAAGGATTTAGAACGTTCTTTCGCCGATCCTGCACGAGGATATATATTGGCAGAGGAAAGACTGGGCAAAATTCTTCAACACGCTACCTCTACAACAGCGTTTTATAAGAAGTTTGCCGGCAAAAAAAACCTCTCCGAATTTCCTGTGATTCAGAAAAAGACAATCAAAGATAACTATGATGATTTCTTGTCTTGTGCGTATCAAAAGAGTGATTTGACGAAAACTACAACCAGCGGCTCTTACGGGATGCCCTTTACTTTTTATTTAACAAAGGAAAGACGCGCCAGACAATTTGCAGAAGTTATATTTTTTAGCAGCTGGGCAGGCTATAAAATCGGGATGCCTTATGCACAGGTACGTGTACACTCTAAACCCTGGTGGTATCTTTTTCTACAAAATGGAATTTTGATAGATCCAAGCGTAATAGACAATAGTTGGCTTGAAAAGTATAGAAAGTTATTAAAAAAAGGCGGTATTCATTTCATAATAGGATACCCGACCGCCATTAACCCCATAGCAAACTATTGCAAAACTAAAGGGGATTGTCCTGCGGATTTCAAACTAAAAGGGATAATCAGCGGAGCCGAGAATTTATTTGAATCTGTACGGAAAACATGGGAAAATGTATTTGGATGCACGGTATTGGACAGATATTCTTCAAATGAATTGGGCCTTATAGCTCACGAGTGCGCAAAATATAGGAAGTATCATCTGAATTTCATAAGTAATAAAGTAGAGTTACTCAAACTTGAAAACGATGAACCTGTTGCTCCAGGCGAGAGCGGCCGGGTGGTGGTAACGGATTTTTTCTCACATACAATGCCACTTATTCGTTATGACACTGGTGATATTGCTGTACGGGCAAAAGATAATTGCCCTTGTGGCTTAAATGTTCCTGTGCTTGAAAAAATTGAAGGCAGGCTTATTGAAACAATTTACACACCCTCTGGTATAATGATTAATGCTCTTGCGGTGGATCGTGACCCCAAAGACTTACCTGGAATAATCCAGTTTCAGTTTATTCAAATAAAACGGGACACATATATTGTCAGGCTGCATACAACAGAAGATTTTAAAGATGAGGCAGTTTTGCATCATCGATATCAAAAATTACTTGGTGATGATGCAATAATAACTTTTGAATATGTTAATTCGATACCACCGTTGGCTTCAGGAAAAAGGCCGTATATTATTAATGAATACAAAAAACCAGATGTTGGAAAATAAATGCAGTGCGAAGTGTACAGCTTGAAATAAAAAAATTGATCGATTTTATTGCCGCTTTCATAGGTGTTATTCTGTCGGCTCCTTTGTTGTTGGTTATTGCTCTGTCGATTAAACTTGCCGGCAGAGGTCCTGTGTTTTTCTGTCAGGAGCGATTGGGCAAAAACGCAGAGATATTTAAACTTTATAAATTTCGTACAATGGTTCCCGGTGCCATTAATATTGGAATGGGCCTGACAACAACAGAAAATGATCCTCGCATTACACTAATAGGCAGGTTTCTTAGAAAAACCAGCTTGGACGAACTGCCGCAACTGTTTAATGTTATCAGGGGAGATATTTCTTTAGTGGGTCCCAGGCCGGCTGTACCACAACACCTTGAATATTATGGTCAATTTGAGCGAAAACGATTGCAAATGCGGCCCGGAATAACAGGACTGGCAATGGTAAAGGGCAGAGCGAGTATCCCATGGTCAAAAAGAATCGAATATGATATCGAATACGTCGAAAAATTCAGTCTTTGGCTGGATGTAAAAGTACTGATTAACACTATCTTTGTCGTGTTGAGACGAGAAAATACGTATTATGACCATGAAAAATACGGCCCGGCATTTGATTTAACTATGCCGAATAAAAAAGACGATAATACTGTCACGAAATAGTTTTATAGTAAAGAACAAATAATGCGTGATTCTGAGATAGATATAAAACTCAGGCCCTTGAAAAAAGAGGACCTTGAGCTTAAGGTCAGATGGATTAACGACCCGGATGTCCATAATAATCTGCATTATGAAATTCCGTTAATTTTGAGCAAAACGAAAAAATGGTTTCAAAACGCGGCAGCAGATAATACCAGGCGTGATTTTATTATAGAAACCACAGACGGCCAACCAATAGGTCTCATCGGTCTGTTACACATAGATATTCACGACCGAACAGCGGAATTTTATATTGCTATCGGAGAAAAAACTTTCTGGAGCAAAGGAATAGGCACAAAATCACTCCTGCTTCTTCTCAGGTTGGCCTTTGAAGAATTGAATCTTCATAAAATATGGGCAACAGCAAGAACAACAAACCAGGCCAGTATTTCTATGATGAAAAAAGTCGGATTCAGGCAGGAAGGATTTTTAAGAGAAGAGAAAGTTGTTAAGGGACAAAGAGTTGATATTGTAAGAATGGGTTTATTGCGAACAGAGTTTACATGCTGAAAAGAAAAAAACTATCTCGAAAAGTTTTGGCTGAAATCCCGTCTCCATTGGTTAAACTTGAAAACCTCACAAGAAGATTAAAGGCCAACATTCTTTATATCAAACGCGACGACCTTCTTGGCCGAGCCCTTGGTGGGAATAAATTACGCAAACTTGAATACATTTTGCCGTTGGCGCAAAGCATAGGTGCCGATACATTAATCACTACCGGCAGTTTCGAATCGAATCATGCTTGTCTGACCGCGTTTGTTGCGAGTATGCTTGGAATGAAATCTTCACTAGTCCTGATGGGGCCAAAAGAACGCAGAGAGCTTACATTTAATGAGATGATGCTGAGTAGGCTAAATGCCGAAGTGCGAAACATATATTTTGATATAGATGACCGGGATAACCTTAGTCAACAAGTCTCAAATTGTGTTGATCAGCTTACCGACCAGTTAAAAGAAAGGGGATTTAAGCCTTTTTTTGTCCCCCCTGCCGGTTGTTGTCTTGAGGGTACATACGCTTTTGTTGAAGCGTTCAACGAACTTTATGATCAGATGCTGTCATTGGGGCATCGTTCTTATGATATAGTATTAGCTGTCGGAACAGGAAGTACATATTCAGGTCTTTGGTGTGGTGCCAAATGCAGCGATGCCGACATAAATGTTATAGGCATAAGCATCGCCAGATCCAACCCTCGGTGTATCGACGAGACGTTAAAAGCAGCTCAAAGAGTTTGTAATTACCTTGATATACCTGCACCTGCTGGCGAGCATGTGCAGATATATGACCAATATATCGGCGGCGGATATGCTGAAAAAACCGCATTGTCACAAAAAGCGGTTGACTTGGCCCTGTGGAGCGAGGGATTGTTTTTCGATAACACTTATACAGGCAAAGCCTTTGGCGGGTTAATGGATTTGCTCGAAAAAAGAAAATTAGGTGATAAACCGATTGTGTTCTGGCATACCGGTGGTGTGTCCGGGGCAATTGATACCTTAATAAATAATTGAACCTTTTTAGCAGGTATTACATGAAAGTGTTATTATCAAGTGTTGGTCGTCGTGGATATTTAGTTAAGTTTTTCAAAGAGGCTCTTGGCGATAACGGCGAAGTCTGGGGTGGCGACAATACTAAACTCGCACCTGGGTTTCATTATTGTGACAAATGTACGCTTTTGCCAAAAGTAATTGACCCTGACTATATCGACAAACTCATCAATATCTGTAGCGACAACCATATCGACATGATTGTTCCGCT
>CAZOPG010000236.1:0-3889 GCA_964581585.1 uncultured Planctomycetaceae bacterium
AAACTGAGAATATTTCTGGAATTCCTGAACAATCATATTGAAGCGTTCATTATTAGCCTCATCCAGAGCCGCATCGACCTCGTCAAGGAAGCAGAACGGCGAAGGCTTGGTTTTGAATATGGCAAATAGCAACGCAATAGCTGTCATTGATTTTTCACCACCGCTCAACAGGTTGATACTTCTGGGTTCTTTTCCAGGTGGCCTGGCGACTATTTCTATGCCGGACTCAAGTATATCTTCAGGGTCTTCGAGTAAAACGTCAGCTTTACCACCGCCGAAGAGTTTACGGAACAACTCCTGGAAGTTCAGCCTCACTTCCTCAAACGTCGTGGCAAACTTATCCATACACTCCTTGTTAAGACGATTTATTAACTGCTGCAATTGCCCCCTGCTCTTATTAAGGTCATCCACCTGATTGGTAAGGAATTCATCCCTCTTTTCAAGCTCTTCCTGCTCAGATATCGCATCGACGTTAACATTGCCGAGACGCTCGATTTTGCCGCGAAGCTGGGATATCTCTTCCTTAACGCTGTCCCAGTCAACCTCCTCCTCGCTGTAGTTAGCATATTCAGTAGACAGATCCATCTGCAGCTCTTCGCTCACTCGCTGCACAAGATCGGTAGATTTAACCTCTAACTGGCTAAGAACAAGTTTGACCTGATGAATAGCCTCTTCGGCCTTACTCTGCTGCAATCTTTTTTCACGAAGCTGCTCTTCCGTCTCTTTCTGTTCGGTCAACATTTGCCGAACATCTTCGTGCAGTTCATTGCTGGCGTTCTGCGTCTTTTCCTTATCGGCAAACAATTCCGAAATTTCAGCTTCCGTATCAAGTATGTTCTTTCCTGCCTGTCGCAGTTGCTCCTCACAGGCAAGCACATTATTATTCGCCGAATCCAGAGCCATCTTGCTGTGCTGTATCTGGCTTTGCAGACTTATAATAGTTTGCTTCATCGCCTTCTTTTGTTCCATAGCCTGACCTAGAACAATTTTAAGCCTGGTCAATTCATCATTTTTCTGCTGCACAAGCTCTTTGTTCTCTACCAACCTGGCTTCGAGTTCCTCTATCCGGCAGTTTCGCTGAGTATTAACCGTTTCGAGTTCTTCGAGTTTTTGCTTGGATTCATATTCTGTCTGTACCGTCTGAGAGATCTGACTTTCAAGCATCTCAATTTCGCCCGCCAGAACAGGCTGCTCGTCGGTAAGCCGCGTTATGTTTTGCTCGATTATGCTCAACTGAGATGCTACATTCGTCTTTTCTGTCGTTGCCTCATAAACAGAAGTCCTGAAATCCTTGCACAGTTTTTCCAAATGCTCATTTTCCTGAACATCTCTCGAAACTTTTTCTTCCAACTCAGCTATTTGAGCCGAAACTACTTCAAGGTCCTCTTCGATTTGCCCCAGTCTGCTCTTTCGCGAAATCAATCCCGTCGCCTCACCGACCGGCCCGGCACAGATAAGTCCTTCGCTGCCAAGCCTCTGCCCCTCAATAGTAACAAAGCTGTACCGCCGACCCAGCTTGGCGGAAAGTTCAATGGCGTCATCAAGCGAATCAACCAGCACCACCCTACCCAGCAGATCCCACATCATCGTAGCATACCTGGCAGGATACTCTACAAACTCGATAATTCTTCCGCGAACAGTCGGGTATTTCGACAGATTCAGCGTTTCAACAAAAGGCTCAACCCTGTCAGCACAGACAAATTTCACTCGGCCGCTAACCTCATCGCAAAGCCGTTTATTATTGAGAAACGCGTGATAGTCATTAACAATAATCGCGTCGGTCTTACCCTCCAGTGCCGCCTCCACCGCCACCGCATATTCCGGCTGCGCACTGACGATATCAGCAATGATACCGTCGATACAACTGTTCTCGTCCTGTTCGCTTTGTGCCAGAATATCTTTGACCGCGCCCTTAAGCCCCTCGCGTCTGTTTTCCATATCAGTAAGCACTTTTATTTCACTTCGAATCGCGCTGCGTACCTCTCTGGACTCGGACAAGTTGTCATTGGTCTCTGAAAGTGTAGCGTCAACTTTTTGTATCTGCTCACGTTTGGACTGAAGACTTTCCTGCAGCTGCGTTATCACCTTGTTAATGTCATCGAGCCTTGCTTGATTCTGAGCTTTTTGTCCGAGAAGATTTTCAAGCTGCCCCTTTGTCTCATCAACTCTGCCGCACAATCTATCCTTTTGTCCGTTAAGATTATTACGATAGACAGAAATGTTCTGTATTTCATTATGAAGCTGAGCGGTCCTTCTGACAATATCGATTATGCCGGACTTTTCATCTTCCAACTCAGTTTCAGTCGCGGCACAAACCATATTTATTTCGTGAAGTTCATCCTGGAACTTATCATGCAGGATGGTTTTTTCTTCTGTCAATTTTTCAATTTCTTCAAGGCTCTCCTCTTCTTGTCGAAGTTGAGAATCAAACTGCCCAAAACGCTGATTAATTTCTTTGATCTGTTCGGATTCACTTTCCTTACGCTCGGTCAGCTCATCGATTCGACTATGCAAAAACTTGACCCGCTCCTGATACTGTTCGATCTTACTCTTTACCGACACCAGCATATTATCACAGGCGTTGATCTCATTTTCTTTTTCTATTATCTCGCTGCCGAGTCGGCTCAGCTTTGAATCATTGCTGCCAACCTCAGCGGCAATAGAGGCAAACTGACTTTGAAGATCAGCCAGTTCCGCGTTTTTTGTCTTCGTCCCCATGCTGATCTCATGATACTGTGCAAGCGAATAATTGACCCGCAACTCTTTGAGTCGCTGGCTGTACTGCAAATAGTTTCTCGCCTTGCCAGCCTGTAGTTTTATACTCCGAAGCTGACGCTGCACTTCGCCGACAATATCCGCCAGGCGAAGAAGGTTTTGCTCGGTGCGATCCAGTTTCCGAAGAGCCTCTTTTTTCTGAGCCTTATACTTACTTATCCCAGCGGCCTCTTCAAAAATCAATCTCCTCTCGGCCTTGGACGAAGTCAGCAGTTGAGCTATTTGCCCCTGCTCAATAATGGAATACGCACGAACCCCAACTCCGGTATCCATAAACAATTCACGGATATCCTTCAGCCGAGCCGGCTTTCCATTGATCAGGTATTCGCTTTCCCCGCTGCGGTACAACCTTCGTGTTATCTGAAGTTCATCCTGATCGATTCCCAGACCCGCCGTCTCAGAAAAATACAAGCTCACCTCCGCCATACCCTGCGGTTTCCTGCCAGCCGAGCCGCTAAATATTACATCCGTCATATTACCGGAACGCAAACTTTTTGTACTCTGTTCGCCAAGCACCCACTTCAGAGCATCCACCACATTGCTCTTGCCACAGCCGTTGGGCCCGACAATCGCGGTAATTGGGCAATTAAACAGGAATTCAGTTTTGTCAGCAAAACTTTTGAAGCCGTTCAGAACAATTTTTTCAAGTCTCAATCGATACTCTCCGTAGTATTTTACCGCATATATTTAGTGCATTTCCAGCCTGATAATCAATAAAAGAGCCGCCAGTATACCATATTATCGGCCTCAAGTTCAGGATTTCTTTGATATTAATTCAGATATTTTAGGCTAAATAGCAAAGAAAAACACCCTTATTTTGCGAATCAGGCCCCAAAATAACGATATTTCTTGCAATTAGCGGAAAATTCAAATACCATTGCCGGCAATATGAGCATAGAAGCCAAATCCCTATACATTCGCGTTCCAGCCGGTTACGGCGATAATTTGATGGCAACAGCCGTCATTGCGGCGATTCGGCGGCAGCGGCCCGGATTGAGAATTTTCCTCTCGACCAAACGCCTCGACATTTTCCAGAACAATCCGCATATCGGTGCCCTGTATAACACAAGAACGCTGTTAAAAAAGAATCCCTCAATTTACAACAGATGCACTG
>CAZOPG010000237.1:0-3885 GCA_964581585.1 uncultured Planctomycetaceae bacterium
TTTAGTGTCTCTTTTTTTGATTACGAGATAATAGAAGAGACGGACGAATACTGCATTGACGTTAATCCCTACGGCTCCACGGTAAAATATCCCAAAAATGCCGGGAGCAGTGCCGGCTTCATAGAACTCGATCACAAGGTCAATACGATCCAAGATTGGCGAAAAGCTAAAGAACGCCTTGACATTACCGAGACTCGCCTGAGCCCGCGACAGCCTATACCGGACGGAGCATATGTTACCCTCTCTACCGTGGATCATTTCTGGATGAGCTTTTGCATGTGCGGGCTGGAAAACATGTGCTGCTGGCTGCTGCAGAAACCCGAAGAATTCAAAGAGATCTATCAGGATTACACAACTTTCCTGCTGGATATGCTGGATTTGTATATCTCAAAGGGCGATGATTTTGACGCACTGTGGTTCTTCTCAGATATGGCTTATCATTCCGGCCCGATGTTCTCGCCGGAGATCTTCATGGACGTTATCGCTCCATACTACAAACAGCTAAAAGCATGGTGCGTAAAACACAACAAAAAGCTCCTGCTGCACTCCGACGGCAATATGAACAAACTAATGCCCGGCCTGATAGATGTCGGCTTCGACTGGACCGAGCCTATTGAAGTCAGAGCAGATAACGACTTAGTAGCTTACAAAAAGCGGTACGGCGACAAGATCACCATGATGGGCGGTATCAATGCGGATATTATCGCCGAGGGCGATAAAAACAAGATCGAAGACGAGGTAGCCTCAAAAATTCCAGTAGCCAAAGCCAATGGCGGCTACATCTACCACATCGACCATTCCGTACCGCCAACAATATCATTCGAAGCATACTCCCACCTAATAGAAATGGTAAAAAAGTACGGCCAATACTAACCCCCTACCGCCGCCAATTTCTTTTCCATTAGCCCTCAACTTTACGTTGGGGGTCATAAAAGCTCAAACCATTCCACGTCATTCCGGACTTGTTCCGGAATCCACTTTCCTGTCATTCCCGCACAGGCACCGAATCCATCTTTTCTGAAATCTGAAATCTCAAATCTATAATCAATTGCTCTTATCTCAACCGAAATAGAGAGATCTGTTTTGATAGATAAACAAATTTTTCGCAAAACTAAACCACCGGGGCAGACAAGTAAGAGATTTATTCCCAACAGGCTTCCTGTATGTCATAACCACAACTCATCCACTGAGAGGCAAATTCGGCAAAGTCAGTGAAATCTATTTTGCAGTCATCATTTGTATCCATAGATGGAGGATTAGTACAGACAGGTTCGATAATACCGGAAATTGATTTACTGGTCTCTGACGTCCCGCCATAAACACCCATATTGATTCTTCCGCCATTTGGATTGGGTTCAACTCCGATAGGACTATAAGGGTCGCCTGCATCAATACAGGAACTTGTCCACATATCAAGAACCCAACCTGCACCATTCCATCGGCCTGCTTCCGATATAAGGTGATAGTCTCCATCAACCCAGAAATCATCCGTTTCAGTCTCAGGCGTGCCATTTGCATCCCAGTAACCATCAACAACAAAAAGCGGGTCTCTTCTCAGGTCTCCAACACCGGGTGTGCCACCATTGGATGGTGTATTATTCCAAATGTTATTATAGCTATTTTGAGGGTTTGAACAGAGGCTGATGCCCTTTTCTCTATTTAAGCAGATAATATTATTTTGGATAATGCCATCGCAATCATACAGTCCTCCCGCTCCATTACCGGATGTAACTTTCGTATTGTTGCCTACAATTACATTATTAATTATTGTCCCATCACAATAAAAAAGACCTCCGCCGGTATAGGTAGTAGTAGTAGCGTTGCCAGAGATAATATTGTTTCTTATTGTTCCATTGCAATAATATAAACCGCCACATTGTGATGAGATGTTTTTTTTAATAATATTGTTATCTATTATTCCATTGCATCTCGATATACCACCCACATTGTTCATAATCTCATTATTAGAAATGGTTGGTTTTGTTATGGTACGGTCGCTACTGTAAATCCCTGGAGTGCTACAATCTCTGATAATATTTTTCGTAATAATTGGCGATGATTTGTTACAATAAATCCCTCGACCTGTAATTGTAAAGCCGGTCAAGACAGAGTTGGAATCTTCAAAAAAGTCAAGGTATACACTGTATCCTGAGCTTGCGGAAATAATAGTAGATTGCACAATAGCAGGGTTGTTAGGGTCCATACTCGTCAGTGTAACAGCGGCACCATCGAAATAGACGTTTTCTTCGTATGTTCCTGGATTTACTTTGATTGTATCCCCGTTATAACTGTAAGTGATAGCAGTCTGTATATTATTAAAATCTCCAAAGCCATTCTGATCAACTATGATTGTTTTTGCATAGCAAGGAATGCTAAGAAGTAAGCATATTAGAAATACTTTTCTCATTTCCTCTATCTCCTCAAAAATTGTTTTTAAAGACCATATCCCCCTTTTTAGATTAATAATAACATAAAAAGACCGTTAAAGCAAACAAAAAAATCTGTGTAAATCCCGTGTCAATCCGTGTCTGAAAACATAAAACCACCCCGCGAAGCGGCACATTCATTACTCATTCGAGTTTCTTAATTCCGAATTTCACTTCTGCCTTTCGACAGAAGTAGAATTGTTTAGTCTTGAATTTCACCCCCTAAAAAAGCATCAAAAAGTACTCATTTTTTCTCATTTCCTATGGATTTCTTATCATTTTTGATGATTTCTTACGATTTTGCGCGCTTTTTTGACCCCTTTTTTGCCGTTTTCCCCTGTATCCACAATATCCAGAATGGCTTTTTGGCCTGCAATCAAGGATATTCACCAAAAATCACCAAAAAAAACTTGCAGAAACTGTCGAAAACCCCAATGTTTTACGACTATTTTAATCCTTAATAGATTAATGGGTACTGAAAATTACTCTTGCTTTGGATATATTGGGCGGGTAGAATTCCTTTCTGTTGATGGACCTTTGAAATGGAGATTTTAGCCTTGGAAAAACCGAAATTAGAGCTTTTTGACAACCCCAACCCGGAGCGAGGTTATACTATAACAATTCGGTGCCCGGAATTTACCAGCGTTTGTCCAAAAACGGGCCAGCCGGACTTCGGAGAGATTACCATCGAATACTGCCCTGACCGGCTCTGTATCGAATTGAAGAGCCTGAAACTTTATATGCAAAGCTATCGAAATGAGGGGATTTTCTACGAATCCCTGACCAACGAAATTCTGAACGATCTGGCCGCTGCGTGCGAGCCAAGACGGATGAAAGTTCATTCAAAATTTACCCCGCGCGGCGGTATAACTACGGAGGTTGTTGTCGAACATATCAAAAACTGATAATCGCGAGGACAAAAATGGGAATTTCATTTCATTGTGAAAATTGTAGTAAAAAAATCAACGCACCTGACGGTACCGGCGGAAAATGGGGGCGGTGCCCAAGTTGTAATCACCGCTGCTATATACCGATGGCAAAGAGCAAAGATGAAGAAGAACTGAAACTTTCGCCCATCGATACGAATGATGAGACCGAATACGACGAAATGATGAAGAAGACGCAAGACCTGAAACGTGATATGCTCCGCGAAAAAGACGAGCCACCTGAAAAAAATGGAAACACTTAAAACGAAAGGTTTATTAAATGTCAGAAGCTAAAGAATTTTTTCAAAACATCGGGCCAAGAATGAACCAGATGAAGGAACAACTGCCTGGAACATTCGATGGTTTTATGGGGTTGTTCGGAAAAGCTATGGCCGCTGGGTCAATAACTGTTCTTGAAAAAGAACTGATCGCTCTTGGGATCGGGATCTCCGCAAAATGTCCACCCTGTATAAGGATGCACGTCAAAAAGTGCCTTGATGCTGGTGCCACAAGAGAGCAAATTCTCGAAACTG
>CAZOPG010000238.1:0-3872 GCA_964581585.1 uncultured Planctomycetaceae bacterium
TGAGCTATCCGCCCAGCCTGATATTGACGGTTTTCTGGTCGGTGGAGCAAGCTTGAAAGTCGATGATTTTGTTGCCATAATAAAGGCAGCTGTCTAAAATAATAAGTTGAAACTTTTTTAGAGGTAAATAGAGATGGTAGGTATTCCCTTAGCGGCAATGTCGTTTGTTATGAAGTTTGCAGGAGCACTTTGGGTTCTTGTCTCGGTGGTATTGATCCTGATGGTTCTCATACAAAAGGGCAGGGGCGGAGGCCTCAGCGCTGCCTTTGGTGGTGGCGGAGCAGGGGGTGGACTGCTTGGCTCAAAGACAGGAGATTTCCTGACGTGGGTTACTATCGGCCTGGTAGCGGTCTGGCTATTGCTCAGTATTGTTGCCGCCAAGTGGTTTATTCCGCGTGGTTCCGATTTGCTCAAACCCGGCCAGCCGCAGCCTATAGCAACGGCACCAGAGGTTGAACAGGAATTACCTTCAATAGTCGAGTTGAACGAACCGAATACTGCTGTTTTAGAATAATAGAGGCGTTGGCTTATGATAAATAGCATGACCGGATTTGGACGGCTCTGTCGTGAGGTTGACGGAATAAGTTACGCCGTAGAGATTAAGACCGTAAACAATCGCTACTTCAAGCTGAGCGCTCGTCTTCCAGAGACAGCCGCGTTTCTTGAAGACGAGGTCGAAAAGCTTCTGCGGAAAAATATTTATCGTGGAACCGTAAATTACAATCTCCGTTGCAAAAACATTGACGGCGAGGCGATGATCGATATCGACACAAAAACACTTGCCGACCTGTTAAGTAAGCTGGAGAATATTTTTCCCTCCGGCAGTGGACAATTTAAGGTTGACATTGGATCCCTTCTTTGCCTGCCAGGCATTGTCATGTCGACTGAGCCGGACGAGGCCCAGGCAAAGAAGATCAGAACCGCCGTCTTAGAAATTACGAAGGAAGTAGTCGAAAGCCTAAAAAAAATGCGTGCCGCTGAAGGTGCCACACTGGTAGCTGATTTGAGAGACAATTGCCAGCAGATCGAACAATCACTTGCCCAAGTAATCTCTCAGGCACCTGTCGTAGTGAATAAGTATCAGGAAAAATTGCAGAGCAGGGTAGATATGCTACTCGAATCAGCAAAACTGGAGATCGACAAAGACTTGCTCGCCAGAGAGGTCGCGATCTTTGCCGACCGCTGCGATATTGCCGAGGAGGTCACAAGATTGACCTCTCACCTTGAGCAGTTTCTCAGCGTTTGTGAAAATGAAACTTGTGCGGGACGAAAGCTGGATTTTCTTTGCCAGGAGATGCTGCGTGAGGCGAATACTATTGCCAGCAAAGCCTCGAATGCTGAAATAGCACATTGCGTAGTCGATATAAAATCTCGCATTGACAGAATCAAAGAACAGGTTCAGAATATAGAATAGGCGGGTATCGCTTTTGATTGATATGGAAAAACAAGGTAATATTATAGTTATCAGCGGCTCCAGTGGCGTCGGCAAAAGCACCATTTGCAGGGATTTGGTTAAAAGGCTTGAAAATGCTTATTTGAGTGTCTCGGTCTCAACCAGGACGCCGGGGCCGGGCGAAGTTGATGGCAGAGATTATTATTTCGTTTCGAAAGAGGAATTCCAGAAACAGATCGAAGCAGATAATTTTTTCGAATATGCTGAAGTTTTTAATAACTTTTATGGCACGCCGAAGGATAAAGTTATCCAGGCGGTAAATGCGGGCAGCACCGTCATTCTGGAAATAGATATTCAGGGAGCTCGGCAGGTTAAAAAACTGGTACCAGGCGCGAAGATGATTTTTGTTTTGCCGCCAAAACAGACAGAGCTTCTCAAACGTCTTAACGGTCGAGGCCGTGACGAAAAAAATGTAATGGAAAAAAGACTCGCGCAGGTCAGCAATGAAATTGCCGCGGCCTGGCAGTATTATGAGCACATGGTAATAAACGAGGACTTGAACCAGGCGATCGAAGAGATTGTGGCAATTATAGAATCCAAAACCGGAGAGCAGAAATGATAGAAGAATTGAAAAACAGAGAAGCGGCAAATAAAGTTGGTGGAAAATTCAAACTTTCATCGCTTATTCAAAAGCGAATGGTGGAATTTTTGGAAGGTGCCAGGCCTCTGATCGAGGATACTGAGGGTATGACAACGATGGAAATAGTTGTCCAGGAAATACTGCAGGACAAGATCGCAGTTGATGATGAAGTCCCCGATAAAGATGCCGACGAGCTTAAGCTGTAGGTAATTTACCAATGGCCAGGAGAATTTCAAAACTGAATAGACTGAACATAGTCCTTAGCGTTACCGGCGGGATAGCTGCTTATAAGGCTGTTGACCTGGCAAGCAAGCTGACCGCGGCAGGGGCCTGTGTAAGCACGATTATGACAGCAAACGCCTGTGAGTTAATAAAGCCGAAAACTTTTGAAGCTGTAACCGGCCGCTGTGTAGGAACGAGTCTGTGGCAAAGCGACGATAAGATCGGCCATATCGATATTGCCGAAGACGCTGACATCGTCGTGGTAGCACCGGCCACAGCCAATATCATCGGGAAAGCAGCTTCGGGAATATGTGATGATTTGCTCAGCACTGTTTTGTGTGCCTGCTGGCAAAAGCCAGTACTTTTCGCACCGGCAATGAATGATAAGATGTGGACAAACCCAGCCGTGCAGTGGAACGTCAAGGCGTTGGGTGAAATGGGCTTTGAGATTATCGGTCCGGAAAAGGGACGGCTGGCTTGCGGCACAGAGGGCGTGGGCAGAATGGCTGAGGCCAGCGATATTTTTAAACGTCTTGAAGTGATCGCAGCGAAGTTGAAAAAGAAAAAATAATCCTTCAAATCTATACTGAGCCGTGAAACCAAAGGCTAAATTAAATTTTCTGATTACCGCCGGTCCTACCCGTGAATATATCGACCCGGTTAGGTTCATCTCAAATGCCAGCAGCGGAAAGATGGGCTATTCACTCGCAGCCGCGGCTATCGCTGCCGGCCATAAAGTTACGCTGATATCCTCCTGCCCAGATTTGCCTACTCCAGCTGGGACAAAACTAATTTCCGTCCAGAGCACCGGGGAAATGTTCAAGGCGGTCAAGGACAATTTCACTAAATGCCATTGCCTGATAATGGCCTCCGCCGTAGCTGATTACACCCCTGTAAAATCTTACAAAAACAAAATAAAAAAATCGAAAAGCAATTTAACTATCCAATTAAAACCGACGCCCGACATTCTCAGATGGGCCGGTGAAAACAGAAAAGATCAGGTTGTCGTAGGCTTTGCGCTGGAAGATAAAAACCTCCTCCGAAATGCCGCCAGGAAACTAAAAGACAAAAAAGCCAACATGATAATCGCCAATTCACCAACGGCAATAGGCGCCGACAAAACAACCATTCAAATCAAAATAGCCGATTCAAAAGATTGGATAACCCCAGCCTCCGCAACAAAAACGACCTTGGCTAAAAAGATAATAAAATTGATTCAAAGCAAATTCTATAACAGTTGAAGATCGCAAAAATCGGGTGTTTTTGAGGGATTTTCAGAAAAAATAGAAAAAATAAATTTCTTGTAACAAATTTGGCGTTCTGGCGTCTATATAACTGACCTATAGGAGTACAAATGTAATTGACGCTGGATTTACGCCGGGATTGGGGGGGGTGGTGATGGGAAGAAGATTCTGACATCCTGTCTGTGTCCCTTGCAAGTCGTAAAGAAGGCATCAAAACAGAAAGCAATATCGCGATAATAGCGATAACCACCAGAGACCTCTGAAAAACTATGATATTCTTAGCAAAGACAAGGAAATTATGCTATCAATATGATATAATGGTGTAAACGGCGGAGCAAAATTGTACCATCTGGCGGGCGGTTGAAATTTGTAC
>CAZOPG010000239.1:0-3853 GCA_964581585.1 uncultured Planctomycetaceae bacterium
GACAATGTTAAGTACTTGAATCAAAATATCGCCGCCGCCACACCTATTGTAATTGATCGAACGATTGATGCAAAAGGCCGAACACGACAGGTTGATGTTTGTCGTTTCGTTGAATCTGTTGATGTCGATGAAGATGGAATAACGGCAAAATGTGTGATCAGCAATGCTGGGACAATTAGGCCGACAGAAATTCTAAAACTCTTAGAACTGGATTGTTCCACTCTGAGCGGGCCGATAAGAAGGTGTTTGGTTAAATGGAAAATGAATTAAAAGCATAGCGAAATTCGGAAATACACCGGGTTATAGGAGCCAGATATGGCAAGAGAAATGTTGATAAATGTCGCTGAAAGTGAAGAGTGCAGAATTGCTGTCGTGGAAAACGGAACTCTTGAGGAACTGTATATAGAAAGAGCGTCACTAACCAGCCACGTTGGGAATATCTACAAGGGGAGGGTCACTAATATTGAAGCGGGGATTCAGGCTGCTTTTGTGGATTTTGGCATTGGTAAGAACGGTTTTCTGCATGTAAGTGATTTGCACCCCCGCTATTTTATGCGAAAAGGAAAACAGACCGAACACATTGGCCGAAGAAAATCTCTGAGGGAACGACCGCCGGTTCAGCAGTGCCTAAGAAAAGGCCAGGAATTGATTGTGCAGGTAATCAAGGAAGGAGTAAACACCAAGGGACCAACACTCACCACGTATCTTTCTCTGCCGGGCAAATATCTTGTGATGATGGCGTGGATGAACAAGCTCGGCGTCTCACAGAAAATCGAAGATGATAATGAACGTGTCAGACTCAGGGCCATTCTCGATGAAATTGATCTGCCAACAGACGCTGGTTTTATATTAAGAACAGCCAGCCAGGGTTGCTCAAAGAGAGATGTGCAAAGTGATCTTTCCTATATAACGAGGCTGTGGAAGGCTATTCAGAAACGCATAGATTCCGATTCCAGTTCCACAGAACTTTACCGCGAGTCTGATTTGGTCATCAGGACCATGCGTGATATTTTCAACAGCAAGGTAAACAAAATAATCTGTGACGATGAATCCGTAGCAAAAAGGATAAGGGATTTTCTGTCAATAGCTCAGCCTCGTTTCAAAAGAAGAGCTACTTATTATGACGGCAAAACCCCATTGTTTCACAAGTATAAAATTGAAGAAGAAATCGAAAAGATTCAATCCAGAAATGTTAAATTGAAAAAGGGCGGGTCAATTGTTATCGAACAGACCGAGGCTCTCGTTGCCATTGATGTCAACAGTGGAAAATATCGAAAACAGGACACCGCAGAACAGACAGCTCTGCAAACTAATATTGAAGCTGCCAAGGAAATCGCACGTCAGTTGAGATTAAGAGATATGGGCGGATTGATAATTTGTGATTTTATTGATATGCAGAACGCAAATAGCCGTAGAGAGGTTGAAAAGGAATTTCGTTTAGAGCTGAAGAATGACCGAGCACGCTCTAAGATATTGAAAATAAGCGCATTTGGCATTATTGAAATGACTCGGCAAAGGATGCGTCCGTCTCTGCAGTCCAGTACATATCTGAAGTGTCCTCATTGCGGCGGTACCGGGTTGGTAAAAAGTCTTGAATCAGTTTCGATCGAAATAATAAGGTTGCTTAGCCTGGCTGTAACAAAGAAAAATATAAAACGAATTGAGTTGACCGTCTCTTCTGAAGTCGCCAGCTTTCTGCAGAATGAGAAACGCTCCACAATCGTTCAAATGGAGCTGGATAACGAAAAACGAATTGTAATCTTTGCTGAGGCCACTCGTCTTGGCGGACAAAGCCAGATTGTTTGTTTTGATGAACGTGAAGCTGTTGTGAAATTTTAATTCAGGAAGGTTAATGATGCATTTTGATCTTACTTTTGCAAAAGAAGTGATAGAAAATGAAGCAGATGCTATAAAGAATATGACGAACATCCTCGATTCATCGTTTGTTTCGGCTATGGAAATAATCTTCAAATGCACCGGTTCGGTCATACTTACCGGCATTGGAAAAGCTGGTATCGTCGGACAGAAAATAAGCGCAACACTGGCCTCTACCGGGACGCCAAGCCATTTTCTGCATCCCGCCGAGGCGATTCACGGGGATCTTGGAAGATTGAGGAAAACAGATATTGTGCTGGTACTCAGCTTTGGCGGTGAGACCGACGAGATTATCCGTCTTATAAACATTGTCAAACAACTCGAAATCAAACTCATCGCGATCACAGGCAATGACCAGTCCCGCTTGGCTAAACACAGCGATGTTGTGCTTTGTATGGGAAAGCTTGAAGAGGCCTGTCCACTCGGAGTTGCACCGAGTGTTTCAACGACCTGTATGCTTGCTCTGGGTGACGCACTTGCTCTGACCGTTATGAAGGCTCGCAAGTTCGGCGTAGAAGACTATGCAAGATTTCATCCGGGCGGTTCGCTCGGAGCCAGATTGATTACCGTGGAGCAGTCGATGCTGTTCCAGAAGGGTGAAAAGCTGCCTATTGCCAAAACGACAGATACGATAAAACAAATGCTGACTTCTAATGCCCATATTAAACGCCACGGTGCGGTAATGATAGTCGATGATGTGGGCAAACTGACGGGCATTATTACCGATGCTGATATCCGCAGGCTGATATCAGAACAATCTGCCGGGGCCTTTGAAAGCAAAGTCGCCGATGTTATGACCCCTGGCGGCAAACGGATAAGACAGAGCGATCTTGCCGCCGAGGCCATGGCGATTTTCCACAAGCACCGAATTGACGATTTGCCGGTCGTAGATGATGATGATAAACCGGTAGGTCTGATTGATGTTCAGGACATTGTGGCAATAAAAATAGTAGGATAGAGCCATTTCCATGATTGACACTGAACCAGATAACCGATTCATGACCGCTGCAATTGGACAAGCTCAAATTGCTCGTGATAATGGCGATGTTCCCGTCGGTGTCGTTATTGTTCATGAAAACCAGATTATCGCAAAAGGTTATAATCAGCGTGACCAATTGAATGATTCCACTGCCCATGCCGAGATAATAGCTCTGACAGCGGCCTGTGATTATATTGGTAATTGGCGTTTGAATGATTGCACGATTTATGTTACATTGGAGCCTTGTCCTATGTGTGCTGGGGCACTGGTGCTGGCCCGGCTGGACCGGTTGGTTTATGGTTGTGATGATCCAAAAGCAGGAGCCTGTGGGTCGTTATATAATATCGTCCAGGATGACAGGCTCAATCACAGGATAGAAATTACAAAAGGCATTTTAGCTGAGCAGTGTTCAGCGTTGTTGACTGAGTTTTTTCAAAATCGCAGAAAAGAAAAAGCAAAAAACAAGCAATAGTCAAGTGCCGGAGAGGTGTCCGAGTGGCTTAAGGAGCAGCCTTGGAAAGGCTGTGTAGGGCTTGTCCCTACCATGGGTTCGAATCCCATCCTCTCCGTTCGGCAAAAAGGGGGTTTTTCTGTTTTTTTGACGAATTAATTGGCTTTATGGCAGAGCTAAACAAGGCCAAAGAGTGACAGATAATACTCCGTCAGACCACTGGTGTACAACGACAATGATATCATCTATCAGGCTTGATGGCTCAACAGTTTGTATGGTTGTCGATGGAGCTACTACAAAAGATATTTTCAAAGCTTATGTTCAGCATATACTCTTGCCAACTCTCAAAGCCGGAGACATTGTTGTTCTTGATAATCTTTCAGCCCATAAGAATAAAGAAATTAGAGATTTGATAGAATCTGTTGATGCCGAACTTTGGTTTCTGCCGCAATATTCTCCCGATTTGAATCCGATAGAAAAAATGTGGAGCAAAATCAAGGCAATATTAAGAAGTTTAAAAGCCAGAACAGAACAAGCATTGATAAATG
>CAZOPG010000240.1:0-3815 GCA_964581585.1 uncultured Planctomycetaceae bacterium
AAAAAGATCATTCCTTATGAGGAATACGCTCCAAAAAAAGACGATATAATCGTATTGATGCTTAACTCAATATATCATGATGTGATTGTTGAAAGAATCCGTCGAGATGGCTGTCAGAACACAGTGTATGCCATCTGCTCATCTGGCCTTCAGGAGCTGTAGAATGAAAATCGCAGTAATGAGCGACGTGCATGCGAATAGCACCTATCTGGAATGTTTTTTTGAGGACTCTCGGAAGCAAGGAGCTGAGATGGTGTTGTGTTGCGGCGATCTTGTTGGGTACTATGATCAACCCAATGCGGTGCTTACCCGCCTAAGAGAAAGTGGCATTTGTTGTGTGAAGGGCAATCACGATAAGTATTTTCTTGGCGAACTAGACTATGATTTGAACCGAGACCACGTTTATGGAATCGGGTCACATCGTAAAAAGGTATCAGAAATAAATAGATTTTTTTTGAAAAACCTTCCAGACAGCCGGACGCTCGAGATAGCCGGGCTACGCTTCTATATGACGCATTCTTTACCTAATGATCCGGTTTCGTATTGCTACGACCCTCCTGAGATCGATCCGACTTTGAACGAGAGCATTGATTTCTATCTTTATGGGCACACCCATGTTCCTAAGGTAGCAAGTAAGGACGGTGTTTGGTTCGTTAATCCTGGATCGGTCGGACAGCCTCGCGATTATAGTCGTAAGGGGGCGTATGCGATGATTGAGACCACTTCGCGAACCATTGATTTGTGCCATTTTTATGTTGATGTGGAAGGGCTATGCCAGACGCTGGAGGCCGATAATTATGATGCGTCTTTAATTGAGATTTTAAGGAGAAACGATGGTCAAAGGAAGTAATAGACTGACGGTAATGGTAACGGGTCTGGGCGGCGGAGGGCAAGGTGCTCAGCTTTTAAAAGCGTTAAAGTTATCGGAAGCCCAGTATGAAGTAATCGGTTGTGACATGTCGCCCGATTGTGCGTGGCGTTCGGCGACAGATCGCTTCTATGTCATTCCGCCGGCTTCAGACAGTCGATATATAGATGTGGTTCTTAAAATATGCGCCGAACATAATGTGATGGCTATTTTTCATGGATCAGAACCTGAGCTGAAAGTGATGAACCAGCATCGTGATAAGATCGAAGCTCAGGGTATTTTTCTCCCCATTAACCCTTCTTCGGTACTTGATATCTGTATGGATAAATTCAAAACGATGGAGTTTTTGAAAGAGTCTGGCTATTTATATCCAAAGACGGTCGAGGTTTCTCATGAGCGGGACTTAGATGTTATAAGTTTTTTTCCTGCGGTGATTAAGCCCTCTGTTGGCGGTGGAGGGTCGGCAAATATATTTATTGCTCAAACAAGAGACGAGCTGAAAATGTTTTCCTGTTACCTTCTTAATATATATGAAAAATTTATTGTTCAGGAATATGTTGGGACAGTTGATTCTGAATACACCGTAGGGGTTCTTCGATCGATGGATGGCGAGTTGTTGAATTCTATTGCTGTAAAAAAACGAATCATGTCTGGATTATCTAATCGTATAAAAGTCCCGAATAGAACCTCAAAAAGTGAATTGGGCGATATGCTTGCCATAAGTAGTGGGGTCAGTCAGGGAGATATAGGTCGTTATCCTGAGGTTGTAAAAGAGTGTGAGAGAATGGCTGAAGATCTTGGTGCAAAGGGTGCTATCAATATCCAATGCCGCTTGGTTGGCGATAAGGTTTATGTCTTCGAGATTAATCCGAGGTTTTCCGGAACGACATCGTTGCGTGCGCTAGCAGGTTATAATGAGCCAGATGTTTTACTTCGGAAGCATCTCTTAAATGAAGAGATTTCCCCATTTTGGCCGTATAAAGAGGGGACTATCTTGAGAACTTTGCGGGAAACTTTTCTTTGATAAAATCTGCAGGGGCTCTTTTTGAGAAAGAGTCCCTTTGAAAAGTAAAGGGATACGGGCGTGGAGGAATATATTTTATATGTATTGATAGTTTTATGTGGGATATTGCTTTTGGTGAGGGGATTCCTTCTCTCAAAGACAAAAGTAGCAGCTGTCGATGATTATTTTTGGCAGAAGTACCGTCGTGAATTAAGACGTACTCACGAATTTCCTCCAGTTTTAGATGATTACTTGCTGGATGTCCGGCAATGGTATCTTCCTTTATTCGGTAAATTCATCGGCCTTATGCCAGATGCTCTATTTTCCCGCGGTCCTATTGTGACGCAGGGCTTATCTGTTGTCCGGTTTGTAATCCTCTACGTCATGGTGCGCGCATGTGGTATTTATCCGACACTGGAAGTTGTCCTCATGGCGTTGGTTATTTATCTCTCTTCACCGATTCTGATCACGTACGACAACCAGTTGAATTCAAGGATACTGGGTTCAATTTTCTTCGATATTACCTTGTTTGCTATTTATTTGTGGATCGGAGGCTCCTTTGGTTTGGTTCTGCTTGTAACCATAGGTCTTCTTTTTCTTGCGATTGTTTTTACGCATAAGCTCACTATGCAGCTCTTATTTTTTTTGTTGATTGTTGTGACTATCAGCCATGGGGCGATCTTACTTCTCCTTCTTTTTTTAGGTGTGATTGCGTTGTCTTATGCATGCTTGGGCTTAAAAAATAACTTGATTGCACATGCCGATACGACGCTCTTTTGGAACCGAAATAGAGCGATTCTATCACTCCATCAGGTCGATGATTCGCCCATCTATGGAAGAGAGAGCCCTTCTCAATTCTCTAGGACTGGGGCATTGTTAAAATTAGCGATGATTTTTGGCTTGTTTCCTTTTCTTCCATTGTTCGTTAGTCATGACGGTATCGATCTGTTTTGGATCGTTATGGCAATAGCAACCGTTGCTTTTTCTTTGATCACGACCTTTATTCCTCTTTTTGTTTGCTGGGGTAACGGGCGATCCTACACCTATTTTCTTCCATCAATGCTGATTTTGGCTCTCTTTACGAGTTCGAGTGAGCCAAGTCGGGTTACGATTCTATTTTTATTTTCAATGTTGGTGCTGGCGATTGCTTCTATGGTTAAATTCTATCGATACCTTATAGAAAAGATGATGGAAAAAGATAAGGCGTTTGATGAGGTTCTCTCATTCCTGTCGGAGTCAAAATGTGATCGCATTTTTGTCCTCCCAATGACCATCTCCGATGAAGTCTCCGGTCGTAGCGGAAAGACAGTCCTTTGGGGAGGGCATGGGTATGGCTGCCTTTGGCTAGAAACTTATTTTCCCGTTTTAAAGGAGCCCGTTGAGCAAGCGATAAAAGATTGGAATTTGGGAGGCATTCTCTTGCGCAAGTCCTATTGGCATCGATTTGTCGATCAAGTGGATCAATCCTTGTTTGAGACTATTCTTGAAAATGACAAGTATCTGCTTCTAAAGGTTACTGGATGGCAACCTGGAATCCGTATTCCTGAGTGGGCGCGCGATGCCTATCCTGCATTAAAAGATCAGTTGCCAGAAGATGAAATATAATGATTGGGAAAGTCAGAGCTATGATCGCTAGGCCTCTTCACCAAGAAGCGTTTTTTGTTTTCTTCGGGCAGTTTGCCAGCGCAGTTGGCACATTGGTTGGTGTCAAGTTGCTGACCAGTCACTTGCGGCCGGAGATGTATGGTTTGATCGCGTTGGGGATGAGCATTGTTAATCTGTTCATCTACTTTCTTGGTACACCGGTAGGTTCTGCTGCAACGAGATTTTTCCGTATCGCTTGTGATGGGCGGCAGCTTGACTGCTACGAAAGTGCGTTGGTTCGCATTGGTCGAATTGTCGCAAGTGTATTTTTGACCGTTGCCTTGTTCTTGCTGTTGATTG
>CAZOPG010000241.1:0-3784 GCA_964581585.1 uncultured Planctomycetaceae bacterium
GATTTTAAGTCGGCAAGTTCCGCGGTGCTTTTGCCAACCCTTTGCCAGATTAGGCGAATGGTTCCTTTGTCCTTGTCGGTGCCTGCAATTGTCAGCGGAATCCTCTCGCTGTATTGACTTTTCAGGCAGATGATAACAAACTGGCCGGGGTGGGCAGCTTGAACAATTAGCTCGGCTTCAATGTCAGCGGTGAAGACATCTGCCGAAAGTTGCTGTTTTGAAACGATTTTATGCGCCAATTTTGGACACCTTTCAAATACAAATAAAGCTGAAAATCAGGATTATGGCCTAACAAAGGGGGTTGGTCAAGTTATAATCCTGATTTTGACTATAATGCACTATTTTTTTCAGTGTGTTTTTTGCTGATTAAAAAAAACTAAAAAAAAGACTTGCCCGATAGAAGTCTTTGCTGTATAGTAAGTTGTGATAAGGTAATTAAATTTCCGGTATTATTAAATACTCTTCCCTGTATATGAGGTAAGCTATGCCGACAATCACGAAGAAAGAACTAATCGACCGAATCGCGGAACAAACTCAGGCTAAAAGGGTGGTTGTAAAGCGCATTGTTCAATCGTTTCTTGACGAAATTGTCAACGAATTGAGTAAGAGCAATCGTCTGGAGTTCCGCGACTTTGGGGTTTTTGAAATCAGAACACGAGCAGCGAGAATCGCTCAGAACCCTAAAACTCTTGAGCGGGTACATGTCGCTGCCAAGCGGGCAGTCAAATTTAAAATGGGGCGGTTGATGAAAGAAAAGCTCGCTTCTCTGACTCCGGCCGCTGAGACTGAATGAGGAACTGCTGGTTTTTTGTCAGAGCGAAAAACAAAAAAGCTAATGTTGAATATATAATAGATTTTTTCTATTAAGTGATAATACGTTGGCGTTTTTAAGGAGTGCCTTATGCCAGAGGGAGTGGTAAAATGGTTTGATTCCAAAAAAGGCTATGGTTTCATTGACGGAGGTGACGGGACGGATGTTTTTGTTCATTACTCAAGTATTCAGGGAGACGGAGTAAGGTCGCTTAATCAGGGCGAAGCCGTCAGTTATGAAATTGTAGATGGCGAAAAAGGCCCACGGGCTGATGAGGTTGCCGTTAAAAAGGGTTAAGTGGACATCTGCTCGAAGTGTTGATTCTATTCAATATTCAGCCGCTCACGTATTGGGTGTGTTCGTTGCTTTGAGTTGGTAAGCGACGCCTGAGCATGCCATAGCTGTTTCGATACACTTATCACAGATTTACCCCCCCGAGTAAATCGGGAGGCTAACGGAAAATCTGGAGAAGCAATGTTAGTGGCACAGAACCAGGCAGGTTTGCAGTGCAGTGTCCTTGTACTAAACAAACACTATATGCCTTTGCGCATAGTCAGGGCCAGGCGGGCGTTTTCTCTTCTCTGGCGACAACATGCGGAGGTCATTTCATACGAAGAGGGGCAATATTTTAATTATGACTTTCATAGCTGGCGTGATGTGAGCAAATCGCGAAGAAAATTTTCGCCGGATGGAAATGACTGGGTCTGTACGGTTAATTTTTATATAGCTGTGCCGCGAATAGTAAGGCTGCTGTTTTATGACCATCTGCCGAGAACAGGAGTGAAATTCAACCGTAGAAATATTTATGCACGTGATGGGAATGAGTGTCAGTATTGCGGTAAAAGTTTTGCGACGAGCGAATTGTCGCTTGATCATATTGTTCCCAGGAGTATGGGTGGGGGCTCGACGTGGGAGAATCTTGTTTGTGCCTGCACCAAGTGTAATGCGAAAAAAGGCGGCAGAACCCCTGCCCAGGCGAAGATGAAACTCATTAGACCAGCGGCAAAACCCAAACGAAACCCCGCAATTCACGTTCATCTGACACACCAGCGTTATCATAGTTGGAAGCAGTTTCTGGACAATGCTTATTGGTCCGTAGAGCTGACATAATTACATTTTTTTTTGGTATCCGGCAAAAAATCCTAACTTTTGGTGGAAATTCTCTAATCAGAGGATAGAATTGCCCTATTGTTTTGTATATTAACCGCTAAGGAGAAAAAATGACTGCAACAATTGAATGGCTAGGGATTGTAAATTACGAACTTGTCAAAGGCAATTCCGTCTGGCGATTTGGCATGGTGTTGTTGGTGATCCTACTAACAATGGCAATAGCTCGAATCGTTCAGTTCACAATTCATAATTATTCCGTGCGATTAAAAAATAAGGCTGGAATAAACGTAGTTGTGCTCATTGCCGAAGCACTGTCAAAACCGGCATATGTAGTTGCGATTGCTGTGGGGGTTAAATTGTGTAAACTTCCCTTGTTCTTTGACGATGAAGCCGGGCTCAAAAACAGCATAGGTAATGGATGGGATAAAATTACTTACATTATGATATCGATTGCATTTGCCTATGCGTTATACCGATTTGTGGATGTTATCGAATACTATCTTAATAAGCTGGTCGGCAAAACGGAAACAAAGCTTGATGATATGCTTGTGCCCGTCGTTCGTAAATCGCTGCGTATTAGCATTGCGGTAATTGCTACGCTTATAATTACTCAAAGTATTCTCGGTGCCGAGAGAATCACATCACTGCTACTTGGTGCCGGGGTCGGCGGTATCGCAATCGCGTTGGCAGCAAAGGATACCATCGCCAATTTTTTTGGTGCAGTTACAATCTTTACCGACAGGCCGTTTCAGATAGATGAAATAATAAAAATCGGCGAACATGTCGGTCCGGTTGAAGAAGTAGGCTTTCGCAGTACGAGAATTCGTACACTGTATGGACATCTAGTTACTGTGCCTAACAGCGTTGTGGCAAATTCAATTGTCGAGAATATCGGCAAACGTCCCTTCATTCGCAGGACCGCAAACATTACGATTACCTATGATTCCGGGCCTGCCAAAACCAAAAAAGCAGTTGAAATCATTAAGAGCATCCTCGCAGATGTGAGCGAAATAAACAGCGATCCGGAAAGGCCGCCTCGTGTTTACTTCAGTGATTTTAACGACAGTTCGCTCAATATTTATATGAGCTACTGGTTCAGGCCTGCTGATTACTGGCTCTATCAGGAAGTCAACGAACGGGTGAATATGCAAATTATGGAAGCATTTAAATCGGAACAGATTGAGTTTGCCTTTCCGACACAGACGCTTTACCTAAAGAAAGATTCTGATGGACTTGACAAATGAGCCACAACCGGCGGGTGAACTAACCGCTCAGCAGCAACGACGTACTATGAATCTAGCCATAGTTACTTCAATGCTGATGGTATTGGGTTTGGCCTGCCTTGGTGGTAATGTATTGACGCTTGCGGCGATAAAACTCGGGGCAGAAGAACGATTTATTGGGCTGCTTGGCTTTGCCATATCAATACCTTTTCTGGCATCAGTACTGACAATTTCAACAATGGAAAAAATCGGCAAACGAAAATTGATGCTGATCTGCGATTCTATTATGTTGATTTTTATAGTGCCTATAATTTTTCTACCATTAGCAGCTAAAATTTACGGTGGGCGATTTGCCTTGGTTTTGCTGCTGGTTTGTACATTACTACGACAAACCATGAGTTGTATGGGTACTAACGGCTGGTTTCCCCTTCTGCAGGATGCGGTTCCATCTGAGATAACGGGCAGATTCTTTGGTCGAATGAGAACATACTGGCAAGGTGCATGGCTGGTTGGACTAATCCTGATTGCATGGTTTTTGGGTGAAAATGAGCCCCACTGGTGGAAATTTCAGATAATATTTATTATCACTACTGTCCGGTTGTTGAATTTTGATTTTCTTATAACTTTATAAATTACAATA
>CAZOPG010000242.1:0-3738 GCA_964581585.1 uncultured Planctomycetaceae bacterium
TAAAGCGGGCTGATAAAAACAGCGAAGCGTTGCGCTTCAAATTAAAATTCAAGGGATAAGGCAATGGCGTTAAAGATCAAGAACGGACAAAAGATTGTATTTATCGGCGACAGTATCACAGATATGGGCAGGCGTGATGTCGAAAGGCCTTTAGGCAATGGTTATGTAAAGTTGTTCAGCGATTTTCTGACTATTCGTGAGCCTGGCAAAAAGGTTGATATAATTAACAAAGGTATCAGTGGAGATAATATTGCAGGTCTTAGAAATCGCTGGAGTGATGATGTTATCCGTAACAGGCCTGATTGGTTATCTATAAAAATCGGGATCAACGATCTCCACGGGTATCTTGCGAATGTCCCGTGTGCTGTAACGCCCGAAATTTTTGAGCAGGCCTATGATGATATTCTTTCGCGAACAAAGAAGAAATTGCCGAAATGTCAAATTCTCTTGATAGATCCTTTCTATATGAGCATTGAGAAATCAAAAAACTCGTTCCGCAAAGAGGTGCTGGACATTATCGGCACGTATATCCGGACTGTTCATAAGATGAGCAGGAAGTACAAAACACGATTAGTCAGGACGCATGATATCTTTCAAAAACTGCTCAAATATAATGATGCTGACACGTTTTGTCCTGAGCCGGTTCATCCTTACTTGATTGGACATACTGTAATTGCCGAGGCGGTATATAAAACACTAAGCGCATAATTAAAAGGGTTATCAAATGGCTAAAGAGATCATTAAAGTTGCAGTTAAAACACAAAAGGCTGAGATCGAAAAAGTTAAAGCTGATATGCTGGTTGTAGGAGTTTTCAGCGACAAAAAGAAAAATTCGCTTTGTGAAAAGCTCGACACAAAGCTTGGCGGCGCTATCAAGAAAAGGCAAAAGCTCGGCGATTTTGATGGGAAAAGCTATTCTACTTCCCTCATATATACCAACGGCAAAATCGCGGCCGATAGAATTCTGCTGGTTGGCCTGGGTGAAAATAAAAAAGCAACAGTGGATGTTTTTCGCAAGGCCACAGCCACTGCTGCCAATCAAGCTGTTACAATGAAAGCTAAAACGATGGTAATAGCTTTGCATCAGTCCAATGTCAAACTGGACGTTGCCGAGCTTGGCCAGGTAATAACGGAGGGGATTTATTTCGGCAGCTATCGTTATGATGAATTTGTTACCGGTAGCCTGGAGGCAAGGGCAAAACAGTTGAAGGCAACTATTGTTGAGTCGAAGATGACGACGTTGGCCCAGTTAAGTAAAGGTTGCCGTTGTGGAAATATCATCGGCAAGGCTCAGAATTATGCGAGGACAATATCAAATCGGCCTGGTAATGTGGTTTGGCCGGCAACTCTGGCGGCAGAGGCACAAAAAATCGCCAAGGGTACGGGAAATCTTAGTTGTACCGTGCTCAATGAAAGTCAGTTGAAAGCTAAAGGTTTGGGAGGAATACTTGCGGTTGGCTCAGGCTCAATCCATAAGCCAAAATTAATCGTTCTAAAATATAGTCCCGCCGGCAAAAGTTCTGCGACGATCGGGCTGGTAGGCAAGGCTGTTACATTTGACTCGGGCGGTATTAGTATTAAACCTTCCCAGAATATGGATCAGATGAAGCTGGATAAATCCGGTGGGGTGGCGGTTCTTGCGGCAATGAAGGCTATAGAACAGCTTAAGCCAAAAATTACAGTTTACGGTATAATTCCATCGGCAGAAAATATGCCTAGTGCATCCAGCTATCGGCCGGGAGATATTATTTCCACTTATAGCGGCAAAACGGTAGAAGTACAAAACACTGACGCTGAGGGCAGAATGATACTTTGCGATGGACTGCATTATGCCGTTCGGTCTAACTGCGAAATAATTATTGATGTGGCTACATTAACCGGAGCCTGTATGGTCGCGCTTGGTAAATATAAGGCCGGCGTTATGGGTAATGATGACAAACTTATTAAGGAACTGCAAAAAGCCTCAGATCAAAGCGGTGAGCCGATATGGCCCATGCCAAGCGGTGATGAGTACCTGGAAGAGATGAAGAGCCCGATCGCTGATTTGAAAAATATCGGCAGCAGATGGGGCGGGGCGTGCACGGCGGCGGCGTTTCTTGGGCAGTTTGTGGATGATAAAAAATGGGCACATATTGATATAGCCGGGATGGATTTGTTTGAAAGTGCCAAGAAATTCACCGTAGCAGGTTCAAGCGGTTTCGGCGTACGACTACTGACTTCGTATGTGATGAATTTAGTGTCAAAAAAATAAGGAAAAACAAAAATGAAACAGGATAGTAAGCGAATCGAAAATGCTGTTAAGGAAATTCTGCTTGCTCTTGGTGAAGATGCCAAAAGAGAAGGCTTGAGGGATACTCCTGAGCGTGTGGCGAGAATGTATGCTGAATTACTGGCGGGAGAATCGTCCGACCCTAAAGAATTTCTAAAGAGTGTTTTTAGAGAAAAATGCGACGAGGTGGTTCTGTTGCGCGATATTCCGTTTTATAGCGTCTGTGAACACCACCTGATGCCATTCATTGGGACAGCTCATGTGGCGTATCTGCCGGAAGAATCAGTTTTGGGAGTCAGCAAGCTGGCGCGTGTTGTCGATTGTTTCGCGCATCGGCTGCAGGTACAGGAACGGCTCACAGGGCAGATTGCAGATTTTCTCAACGATAATTTGAGGCCGCAGGGTGTGGCGGTGGTAATGGAAGCTTCACATAGTTGTATGACGATACGAGGCGTTAAAAAGCCAGGCTCGACAATGGTGACCTCGGCTCTTCGTGGCATTTTCAAGAGCGACCCCAAAAGTAGAGCAGAAGTACTTGGTTTGATGCACAAAGATAGAAATTAATTTACTTGTAAAGGATTTGGTTCATGGCAAAAATTACATTCATCGGAGCCGGCAGCTACGGTTTCACAACGAGTCTTATTCGGGACATCCTTACCTTTGATACTATGAAGGACAGCACCTTGTCGCTTATGGATATCGATAAAAAGCGGCTGGCGAATATCAAAGAAGTTGCCGAGCACCTGGTCCAAAAGACAGGCAGTAAAATTAAGATCGAGGCGACGACTGACCGCAAAAAAGCCTTAAAAAACAGTGATGCTGTGGTCATAACAATTCTGGCAGGTGATGTCGATGTGTGGCGACATGACATAGAAATTCCAAAAAAATTCGGCGTTGATATCAATGTCGGAGACACAAGAGGTGTTGCGGGAATCTTCCGTGCACTTCGTACCGCCCCCGTTATGCTTGATATTTGCCGTGATATTGAAAAATTATGTCCCAATGCAATTGTGCTTAACTACACCAACCCTATGGCAATGCTTTGCAGGGCGATGCAAAAACAAACGGGTTTACTGTTTACCGGCCTGTGTCACAGCGTGCAGGGAACCGCGGACATGCTGGCGAAGTGGATAAAAGCTCCTATGGATGAAATTACCTATGTCTGCGCAGGGATAAATCATATGTCGTGGTATCTTGAGTTCAAATGGAACGGCAAGGATGCTTACCCATTAATTCGCCAGGCTGTCAAACGTAAGAAAAATTATGAACATGAGTTCGTTCGGAATGAAATGTTTAAGGCTCTGGGCTATTATGTTACCGAATCGAGTGGGCATAATTCTGAATATAGCTGGTGGTTTCGCAAACGACCAGATCTGATCGAGAAATACTGCATACATGGCACCGGGTGGAACCCTGGAAAATATGCTTATATCAGAGATGAATACCTGAAAATGAAAAGGGTGTGGCAA
>CAZOPG010000243.1:0-3731 GCA_964581585.1 uncultured Planctomycetaceae bacterium
GACGCAGCCGATATCTCCGAAACTTCATCCGACGTCAAAGCTCGATTGTAAATACGCACATCGTCGATAAGTCCGTCGAAGGCCCTGTTCAAATCGTAGCCTCTAATGCCAATAACTGCCGGACTGCCGGAAGAATCCGAAGGCGAGGCCGTGTAACCAACTGTACCAGCCTGCTGGCCGTTAACATAAAAGATCACCATGCTCGCTGAATCGTCATAAACCACGGCGACGTGCTGCCATTTGTTTAATTCGATTACTCCGGCCGAAGAGCATGTTGTCCTGTTGCCGTATGCAACAAATTTTATCGCACTGGTGGCGGAATCCAGATAAAAGGAGTAGCCTGAAGAGCCGTTTCCTCTGTCTACGATTCTGCCCCAGCCGCCTTGTCCAAAAGTTTCAGGATAAATCCAGGCAGAGATAGTTAAGCTTTTTGTCGAGCTTAAACTCGCATCATTGCCGCAATTGACATAGGCGTTTTCTCCATTGAAGCTTAGAGCGCCATCCACTTTGCCTGTTGTCCAGGTTGGGCCGCCGATCAACGTAGCGGTATTACCCATACCCGAAGAATCTTCGGCGACAATTCCAACTGACTCATCAAATTTCCAGTAACCCGCTAAACCATCGGGATTGAGTACATAGTCAATCACTGTAATTGTGATCGTCTGCGAATCTTCATCCTGTCCGTCACCTGCAGTGAATGTTACCTGATAGGTTCCACTCTGATTATCGTCCGGGGTCCATTCGAAAATGTTTCCGGAGAAAGTCGCTCCGTCGGGCAGATTCTCAGCGGTGTATAGAATGTTGTCACCATCCAGGTCAGAGGCGGATACAGTAAACGTTAATGTACTGTTTTCATCCGTGGATTTGTCGCCAATCGCCTCAAGCACAGGCTTTCTGTTTACATTATTTACTGTTACGGTAATTGTTTCAAAATCTCCCATCTGACTTGCGGAAGTTTGAAATGTGATTTCATAGCTGCCTGCATCATCATAGGTAGGTGTCCAACTGAAGATATTTCCTGCAAAGCTTGGTTCAGATGGCAAATTGTGTTCGTTTATATCGACTACGATATTCGGCAACTGGGTGACGACTTCAAAAGTCAGGCTTGAATTCTCATCTACCTGTTTGTCACCTATAGGAAGAAATCCGAAAGGATAGTCTTCGTTAAAAAGATTTGAAATATCATCTGTATTCAAAGCTCTATCATAAAGACGGACGTTATCAATCAAGCCATCAAAAGCCCTGTTTAAATCGTAGCCTCTGATACCGATAACTAAGGGGTAGTTCGAAGAATCGGATGGCGATGCCGAATAGTTAGTTGTGCCGGCTTCTTCGCCGTCGATGTAAAAAGTTGCCGTGGCGGAAGATTCATCATAGACAACGGCAACGTGCTGCCATTTATCTAATCCGACCACTCCGACCGAGGAGCTTACTGTACTGTTCCCATAAGAAACGAATTTTATCGAACTAGTGGCTGAGTTCACATAAAAGGAATAGCCTGTTGCGCCGTTTCCTTTGTCTATGATTCTACCCCAGCCGCCTTGTCCGAAACTTTGTGGTTTAATGCAGGCTGCGATGGTTAAGCTGCCGGTAAGATTTAGAGTCTGATCGTTTCCGCAGGCTACATAATCGTCTACACCGTCGAAGGACAGTGCCCAATCCGTCCACACTGGGCCGTTGATCAGGGTACCGGTATTGGCTTTACCTGAGAGGTCCTGTACTGTCAATCCTTCAGTTTCGTTAAACTGCCAGAGGCCAACTATACCTGAGCTATAAATATAATCTTTTACAGTCTCAGCCATTTTATTTCCAACCAGGTCTGCAATACCTCCGCAGGTAAGCGTATAAGTGGTTCCATCTGTGTGTCCGGAAGTTGTCAGGATAATAATATCATCATTTCCACCAAGTGTTGCCTGTAAAATGGATATACCATCTATGCTATAGTACGCTGAGGCGTCTAAGGAAAAAGGGTCTATGGCCTCGCTGAGTAGAATTTCTACATAGCCTTCGAAAGCAGTAACGGAAATCAGAGATGGAGGGGTTTCATCTTTAGTTTCAACGTTAATAGTGATGATTGCCGTATCTGAATCCGATAGGCCGCCATCGTCGGTAACTGTAAGCATAATTGTGTACTGGCCGGGGCTTAGTGAAACTGTTGGGGTTTGTCCCACAGCGATTTGATTGCCATTTTCGCTCCAGACATAGCTGACAATTGTTCCATCCGGGTCTGTCGAGGCAGATCCATTAAGAACAATCTGTTCGTAGCCACTTCCATCTGTATCAATAACAGTCTGGTCCTGGCCGGCATTGGCAATTGGTGATTGATTTACAGGACCTGGTCCAGAGCCGTACTCATAGCAACCGGCATCCGGTGCTCCAACTCGAGTGTTTCCAAGCAGGTCTGTTGCGGGGGCATGTTCGCTACTGCCGAAATCAATTGCAGGCGAACCTTCGCACAACTTGTATGGGTCAGAACCTGATCTGGATTCAAAGAAAGTTCCTACGCCCAAAGATGGAAGAACCAAACTATTGCTGGTAGCTGAAAATTCCGGGAACACCCATAAATAGCCATTGCCCGGTGCGACCAGTTGCATAAAAATATTGTTGCCCTCATGCACAGCATCCCACCTGGAACGCGCCTCTTCTCTGGTGTCGTTTACTTTGTCAACACTATAGTTAGACAATTGGAAAGATGAGGCAAAGACATTATTGTATATAGACAAGCCTGAACCATCGGCATATTCTGCAAAAACCATATTTACGTATTCGCCGAAGGTATTGTTGCGGAAGACACAATTGACACCCAAGTCTTTGAACTCGGACCAATTTTGGCCGTCGTAAAATAAATTATTTTCCACGAGCATGTCGTGATAGCCACTTGGCCCAGCAACACCTCCATAAAAGCGTATTGTTCGGGTGTTCCATCCGTCATGAACAATGTTGCCTCTGATGGTAGTATTATTTGAATGAATAGAAATCCCAGAGCCATGCGGATCATTTCCCCAGTCCGGATGTTGAGTATGGATGTTGTTATACTCAAAAACGTAATAAAATCCCCAGCCTGTTCTAAGTGCACTTCTTGCTATATCGTGAATGTGACAACCTCTGACAGTAACATACTCGGAATCCTGTGCGTTTACGCCCCAGCAGAAGCTGCCGGAATTGTAAACCTCACAATCCTCTATAAGAATATTATTTGCTGTCTGCATAAGCAGAAGTTGTCCGGTTGGGCCGCTAACACCAGCGGAGCCATGCACTTTGCAATCTATAATTTTTATATAGGCAGAACCTTCCGTGGCAGTCGTGCTGCCGCCGATATTGACGCAACTTGAATCAGTGGTATTATATACATCTACTCCTGAAATTATTGTGTAAAAATCATGATTACCCTCAAAGATAATACGCGAAAATTTGGCCGAGTAAGGCGAACTGTTCGGATTATTCTGGTAAATAATCGGAGCGTCCCAACTGGCTCCGTAACTGTCGCCTGGGTTGCCAAATGTAACTGACCCATAATTGCCGGGAAGAAGGTTGACTACATCGCCGGCGCTGACGGTTGTTTTTGCTTTACCGATACTCTGCCACGGACTGCTGCTGGAACCGTTACCAGCTACATCGCTACCGCTGCCTGGATCGACATAATACGTCGTTGCCGAAGCTGTACCCGACAGTACTGGCAGAGTAACAAACAGCATATAAATGACAAACAATCTCATCCGGTGTACATCTGT